>NZ_JBHDVN010000040.1:0-25955 GCF_046635365.1 Acinetobacter sp. NIOH-H-8 | reverse complement strand
TAGCAAGAGTGAACCACCTGATCCCTTCCCGAACTCAGAAGTGAAACCTCTTAGCGCTGATGGTAGTGTGGGGTCTCCCATGTGAGAGTAAGTCATCGCCAGCTCATTATTCCAAAAGCCCTCTGCTTACGCAGGGGGCTTTTTCTATGTGTGAGATTTAAGAACATTAATTATTCGATGGTTATTTAAACTGAATCATCACATAAAAGGCGAATTGAGAGGCGTATACTGGGCAGGTTCATGGAGCGGATATGTCCTCAAATTCATCTTCAAGCCATATCGCATATGGTTCATCTGCTTTTAAAGCTATTTTATTCTCCTTATTTCTGGCGGGTTTTGCGATTTTCTCATCGCTGTATTGTGTTCAGCCGATGATGCCGATTCTGGCAGACTATTTTCATATCTCTCCGACACAAAGTAGTTTTCCGCTTTCATTCTCTACGATTGCATTAGCTGTTGGCTTGATCTTTACTGGTCTGATTTCAGACCGTTTTGGCCGTAAGCCGATTATGGTCTGGTCTTTATTTTCAGTTTCAGTCTTACTGTTACTCAGTGCTTTACTGCCGATCTGGTCGATATTTCTAGCCACACGAGTACTGATTGGTTTAACGGTTAGTGGTGTGGCAGCCGTGGCTATGACTTATATCGGAGAGGAAGTGGCAGAGCAAGATGTGGGCTTTGCCATGGGATTGTATATTTCTGGGACTGCCATTGGTGGCATGAGCGGACGGTTGATTGCAGGGACATTGGTCGATTTTATTTCCTGGCAATCCGCGACTTTGATCATTGGTTTACTGAATCTATGTATCGCGGCAACTTTCTACTTTCTACTACCGAAGTCCAAGCATTTCAAAGCTTATCCAATTCAATTCAGTCGTTTTATCAGAGCATTTCAGCAGAATCTGAGTGATCCTAAATTAAGAATTCTGTTTTTACAGGGCTTTATTCTGATGGGGGGCTTTGTCTCGGTATTTAACTATCTGAGTTATCGTTTGATTCAAGCGCCATTTGAACTGTCGCATGTCTGGATTGGTCTGATTTCGATTACCTATCTGGCCGGGATTTATAGTTCTCCTCGAGCTGCAGCTTGGAGCAGAAAGTTTGGGCGTTATAAGGTACTTGCCGCCATGCTTTGTACCATGCTGTTTGGCTTAGCCTTAATGCTCATTAATAGCTTGGCTTTGGTTTTTATTGGTTTGCTGATTTTTACCTTTTCCTTTTTTGCGGCTCATTCAACTGCCAGTAGCTGGGTATCGGTGCAATCCTTACAGTATCGTGCGGTAGGTTCGTCCCTTTATTTGTTCTGTTATTACTTAGGTTCAAGCTTACTTGGAAGTTCAAGTGGACTGGTCTGGGAAAATTCCGGATGGTTAGGACTAAGTATATTTATTGCTATTATTTTAGGATTGGGCTTATGGATGACACAGTATTTAAAACCTGCAACTGATCATTCAAAAATAGAATAAGTATATATTCCTGATAAAGGGCTTAAAGCTAATATTGTATAAATTATAATCAAGCAACCTGAGCTGAATTCATGCTAAAATACTCGGCTTTCATCTTTGATCACTTTTCTGATCTTCCATCTGCCAGCCGAGAATTGCTAGCCATGTCTACTGCTTATACCGCTCAGACTGCGCCTAAAGCGTTGTTTGATTACGACAAATATTGGGCGTCATGTTTTGAACCCGCGCCTTTTTTGCCGATGTCACGCGAGGAAATGGACCAACTCGGTTGGGACAGTTGTGACTTTATTTTTGTCTGCGGTGATGCCTATATTGACCACCCGTCATTTGTGACCGGGATCATTGGACGTGTGCTCGAAGCACAAGGTTTCCGCGTCGGGATTATTGCCCAGCCAGACTGGACCAATGTAGAAGCCTTCCGTGTACTCGGTAAGCCGAATATTGCCTGGGGTGTGTCTGCCGGTAATATGGATTCGATGATCAACCGTTATACGGCGGATCGTAAGATTCGTTCAGATGATGCTTACTCACCAGATAACCAGCCGAATAAACGTCCAGACCGTGCCGCAACAGTCTATTGCCAACGTTGTCGTGAAGCTTTTCCGGATGTGCCGGTATTGCTTGGTGGGATTGAAGGTTCATTGCGTCGTATCGCGCATTATGACTATTGGTCAGATAAAGTTCGTCGTTCGATTCTGATGGATTCTAAAGCGGATCTGTTGATGTACGGTAATGGCGAACGCTCGATCATTGAGATCATGCATCGTCTGGCTAAAGGTGAAAAGATTCATCAGATTACCGATGTTCGTGGTACTGCATTCATCATCAATAAACATAACCGTGCTGCGAAAGCCCAGTTTGTCGAAATTGCATCCAATGATGTCGATACCATTGGCCGTGTCGATCCGATCATCAACCCGTATGTGATGAGTGAAGATATTGATGGCTGTGAAATTGAAAAAGATAAAGGCAACAGCTTAAGCCAATACCAGAATTTCCAGAAAGAAGTTGTAGCGAATCCAATCGTGCGTGAAGGGGATAACCTGGACCCAGATACGCAAATTGTTCAGCTACAACCTGCATCTAAAGCGATTAAACATAAATTACCGCCACGTGAACTGGCAGTGATTCGTTTGCCTTCTTTTGAAGAAGTGGCAAATGATCCTGTGCTGTATGCGCATGCGAACCGAATTCTGCATCTGGAAACCAATCCAGGGAACGCGCGTGCCTTGGTACAAAAACATGGTGAACGTGATGTGTGGATCAATCCACCACCGATTCCATTAACTACCGAAGAAATGGATTATGTGTTCGACCTGCCTTATGCACGTCTGCCGCATCCATCCTATGGTAATGCACGCTTCCCTGCCTTCGACATGATCAAGTTCTCGGTGAACATCATGCGTGGCTGTTTCGGTGGTTGTACTTTCTGTTCGATCACAGAGCATGAAGGTCGTATTATTCAGAACCGTTCTGAAGAATCAATCCTGCGTGAAGTAGAAAAAATTCGTGATACGGCTCCGGGCTTTACCGGTATTATCTCCGACTTGGGTGGTCCAACGGCCAACATGTACCGCCTGGCATGTAAAGATCCTGAAATTGAGAAAAACTGTCGTAAACCTTCATGTGTGTTCCCGGGCGTATGTCAAAACCTGCATACCGACCATGCACCGTTGACCCAATTGTATCGTAAAGCACGTGCTTTACCGGGTATTAAAAAGATTCTGATTGGATCAGGTCTGCGTTATGACCTTGCTGTATTGAATCCGGAATATGTCAGAGAGCTGGTCACCCATCACGTGGGTGGTTATCTGAAGATCGCGCCAGAGCATACCGAAAAAGGTCCATTATCCAAGATGATGAAACCGGGGATCGGGACGTATGACCGCTTCAAGCAGATGTTTGACCGTTTCAGTAAAGAAGCCGGTAAGGAACAGTATCTGATTCCTTATTTCATCGCGGCGCATCCGGGTACCACCGATTACGACATGATGAATTTGGCTATCTGGTTGAAAAAGAATGGCTTCCGTGCCGATCAGGTACAAACCTTCTATCCATCACCAATGGCCACTGCAACCACCATGTACTACACCGGTAAAAACCCGCTGGCGAAAGTCGCGCGTTATACTGAAGATGTGGACATCGTGAAAGGTGAGAAACGTCGTCGTCTGCATAAAGCCTTTTTGCGTTATCATGATCCAAACAACTGGCCTTTATTGCGTGAAGCTTTAAAGGAAATGGGGCGTCAGGATCTGATTGGTAACTCGAAACAGCATCTGATTCCAACCTATCAACCTGCTGGTACAGATGGGCAATACCAGTCTGCACGTAAGAAGAATTCGACTGTAGCGGGTGATTCACAGAAACGTACTGCTAACCCAGGTAATCGTGGTCAGGCTCAAAATAACCGTCCGAAAAAACGCCAGATTCTGACCCAGCATACTGGTCTGCCACCGCGTGAAACCGGTGATGCGAAAAAGCCATTCGGCGGCCCTAAACCTAAAGCAAAATCAAAGCCAAAATCACGTGCTTGATTAAGCTGATAAAAAAGACACTTCGGGTGTCTTTTTTTATGTTCAGACTTTATTGATGCGGCTTTCAGGTTCTCAATTAAAATGTAAAATATTTTATTTTTAGTCGATTTAAATTTTTGAAAAATGATATAAAAATAACACTTTGTCGGAATTGTCTTACAGTTCAACCGATTTATATTGCGATCTATCAGGAGACTATTTTACAGTCGCGTATAAGGATTTAACCCTAATTTCTATTGAAATAGCAAAAAGCGGTTTTTAAGTAACCGGCAATCAAGTTTTGCTACGAATTGTATTGGTCTCTACACAGAATGGTAGCAGGGCAATTTTAAAAATAGTATAGGTTTATACTGGATAACAATAAAACAAGAATGATTATAAGAATGCAAGGATTGAGTCATGACCACCTATATGATGATAGGCAGTTTCTTGGTGTTCTGTGTCGTGCTCATGGCATGGAAGCAGCTAAGGAATAGCCCTAAACCGCAAGACAGTGCCTTAAAACAGCGCGCTATTTTTAATCCAAATGAACAACTGACGTTTACACGCCTGAAAGAAGTATTGCCAGATTATATTGTACTGGCACATGTTTCTTATGACGCACTACTTACCACTAAATTTGGCCGTACCCGGCACAAGTATCGTGATCTGATTGCAGATTTTGTGATTCTGGATCAGCAATACCAGATTGTTGCCATTGTAGCTGTCGATGATCCGGTGATTTTAAAACGTCCACAGCAGGCACAATTTCAGGATGCCTTGTTGATTATGGCCGGTTATCGGGTCATTCGCTATGAAGATGTACCGGAATATTATCAGTTACGAGGAGATTTCCTGCGTGAGCAGGAGCATTCCAGTAAAGACCAGAGATTTACTGCTGTGAATGATCTCAAAAAATATCATCTCTATTCAGATCTGGAACGACGTAAAGTCAAAGCATTAAACTGATAGAACCTAAACGAAAAAAGTATGCCAAGTGCATACTTTTTTCTATTTTAGATGAGTAGCAATTAGGCCTGAATAGAAGTCTATTCAGGTTTGACGGCTACGACAGTCAGTTCCACTAACACGCGTGGATCATACAGTTTAGCTTCGACACAGGTGCGGGGTAGGGCTTGAATATCCGATACCCAGGCATCCCAGACTTCATTAAACGCTGCATAATCTTTTTCAATATCTTTGAGATAAATCGTCACAGACATGATCTGGCTTTTATCGGTACCGGCATCCGCCAGGAACTGATCGATAATATCCAGTGTCTGCTGGGTTTGACCTTTGATATCTAGATCCAGATCTGTCGCCAGCTGGCCGGCAAGATGAACCAGATTGCCGGCAATGGCGATCTCAGAAAAGCGTTGTGAAACATGCAAACGTTGAACAGACATCAGCTTAATCCTTGGTTTTTGGCATCAAGGCTGCGACTAATGCAGTCAATAGGCAGCCTATCGCAAGATAGATGGCTACATAATGCCATGAACCATCACCCCAAATCACTAAGGATGCAGCAATCATCGGAGTAAAACCACCGCCAATAATACTGGCGACCTGATAACCGACTCCGGCACCGCTATAGCGATATTCTGTACCAAATAGCGAGGTAAAAATCGGTTGATGTACGCTGACCACCATGTCATGTGCAACATTGGCCAGTAGAATGGCGCCAACAATAATCATCCAGGTATTTTGTGCATCCAGAGCCATAAAGAACGGAAAAGCAGACAGTGCACCGATCAGGCCACCCCAGACACACATGGTTTTATGCTGGATTTTATCGGAGAGCCAGGCAAAGAAAGGAATACTGAAACAGCTGATCGCACCAACCATCAGGGTAATATTCAGGAAGAATTGTTTATCCATGCCCAGGTTGTTGGTGGAATAGTTCAGGGCAAAGTTGGTGACCAGATACATGGTCAGCAGTTCGGTCAAACGTAAGGCAATAATATAAAAGAAAGCTTTCGGATGTTTGCTGATTGCCTGCAAGATCGGCAGTTTTTCTGGATGATGATCTGCCTTAATCACTTTCTCTACGAATTCTTGGGATTCATCCTGATCACGGCGAATCCACATCGCAATTCCGATCAGTACGATACTGGCAATAAACGGAATGCGCCAAGCCCATTCAGCAAAAGCCTCTTCACCCAGTGTAGCAATAATAATCGATACTGCACCCGTTGCCAGTACTAGACCTACGCCATAGCCGACCTGGACACCACTGCTATAAAAGGCTTTTTTGCCTTTAGGGGCATTTTCCACTGCCATCAGGGCAGCACCACCCCATTCACCGCCGACTGCAAAGCCTTGAATGGCACGCAGTGCCACCAGTAAAACCGGTGCCCACCAGCCAATAGCTTCGAAATTAGGTAAAAAACCAATCCCGACGGTAGAAATCCCCATCAGGACCACAGTCAGAACCAGCATTTTCTTGCGGCCGAGCTTGTCGCCGAAATGACCAAATACCACACCGCCTAGAGGGCGAAACAGAAAGCCAACACCAAAGGTCGCTAGTGCCGCCAAGGTGCCCATATTGGCCCCAATACTTGGGAAAAACTGGTCTTTAAAAATTAAGGCTGCAACAATGCCGTAAAGGAGAAAATCATACCAATCGACAACAGCACCAACAAAACTGGATAACGCCGCTTTACGCGCGCGCCGTTCTTGAATAACAGAAGAATTTACAGAGGACATGCAGGGAGGGATTCCATGAGATACATCAGAGTTGCCCTGTAATATTCGGATTTGATCGTCACGCCAATCACAGGACAGTATGCTGAAAGTAAAGGTGATTTTCAGCATCTCAGCACATACATGGATAATGCATTGCGCAGATAGAGTACTCCAAAAATTCAAAATGTAAAAACAAAGTTGCCGTATTTTTAAACTAACGTCTAATAATTGTACAAAATAGGCCTAAAGCAGCAGCAATTGTGTTTCTGTTTCATGTGCAGCGAGCTGATAAACGCCAAGCCCAATCAGCCGAAATTGCAGTTGAGGAGTAATATGCATCTCTTGAAGCAATAAGTGTAAAGCCTGCTCCAGTTCTTGCGGGCTATGCAGCAGCTGGCTGAAGCTTTTACTATGCTGCATGGTCTGAAAATTTTTCATTCTCAGTTTTACAGTAACCCCGCGGGCAGAGAGCTGCTTTTTTTCCAGATTTTGCCAGAGCTGGGTAATTAATAGCTGCCAGTAAGGCTGGCATTGCGGTAAATACAGATCATCATCGAAAGTCGTTTCCTTGGAAATCTGTTGGCGTTCCCGTTCAGCTTCAACTGGCCGATCATCAATGCCTTGAGCATAAAGAAAAAGACGCCGTCCATATTTGCCAAAATGTTGAATCAGGATCGCTTCTTCAGTCTGCTGTAAATCTCCCAAGGTTTCCAGATTCAAACTTTTTAGTTTTTCTTGAGTGACTTTGCCTACACCGGGAATTTTCTTCAGTGGAAGATCCTGAATAAAACGCTGTACTTGTGAAGGTTTGATAACACAGATTCCATTCGGCTTATGCCAGTCGGAGGCAATCTTGGCGAGAAATTTATTCGGGGCCACGCCGGCAGAAGCGGTTAGTCCAGTAGTTTGAAAAATATCTTCACGAATGCGCATTGCCACTTCAGTGGCACTTGGAATCTGCTGCAAATTTTCGGTGACATCCAGATAAGCTTCATCCAGAGACAACGGTTCGATGACCTTGGTATAAGTTTGAAATATTTGATGAATCTGACCAGAGACCTGACGGTATTTGGCAAAATCTGGTTCAATCACGATGACCTGAGGGCAGAGCTTACGTGCTTGAGTCATCGGCATGGCAGAGCGCAGTCCGAATTCGCGGGCCGGATAGGAGGCAGCCGCGACCACTGCCCGCGGATGATGCGAGGCAATCACCACAGGCAGAGCGTTCAGCTCCGGACGCTCACGTAGCTCAACCGAGGCGTAGAAGGCATCCATATCGATGTGAATAATTTTGCGCATATCCAGTATCTTAAGTGGCTTTAGCTGGATTGGGAAGAGACCGGATTGACAAGTAAACAGGCTAAAGTATTATTCAAGACGAAGCATATCCTGTCTAAATAATTCAATATCCATTTCATGGTTGAATCAGGGAGAAATTAGGTTTATTTCTTGGCTGGAGGCTTGGGCTGATCTGGGGTGGGAATACTGTTCTGCTGTAAAAATTTGATCCAGTCCTGCTCCGAGCCATAAAACACGTTGAGATCCACAGTACGGGCAATGCCAGGAATTTCACCTTGACTGGTATGTTGCCAGAAGGTCCATTTAGGCTGACCCTTTAAATCTGGTAAACCTTGGTACTCACGTACCCAGAGCGGTACGTCAGTAAACTCTCCCGCCAGCACGATGTTATAAAAAGATTTGGACACATAGAAGATCGGCTGCTTGCCATAATGGTGTTTTAAGGCATCATGCATGATCCGGATTTCCTTGAGCAGCTGCTCTTTGGAGTAGTGATTAATGCACTTGCTGTCATATTCCAGATCCATTACGGGTGGCAGGGCATCCATTTTACGCGGAACAGACTCTATAAAATTCTGAGCCTGAATACTGCCATCACGGCAAAGCCGATAAAAATGATAAGCACCGACCAGAAAGCCCTGTTCGCGGGCCTGCAGCCAGTATTCCTGAAACTTGGTATCTTTAAAATCACCACCTTCTGTGGATTTTAAATAGACAAATTTATATTTCTGTTTTGGGATTTTCTTCCAGTCTATTTCTTTCTGATGATGGGAAACATCAAAACCATGAATCGGATAATCTGCTGCATGCGCTGAAGGCTGTTTGAAAACCAGCAGATAAAGCACAGTGGTTACCACAAGCGTAATCAGCAGCCCGACTGCAATCACTGAGTGTTTTTTCCAGTTGCTAGAAGTGGGAGCTGCTTTCATGTGCACGGTGGCCTAATCTAGAGATATTCATATCGAGTTTATATTCTGCCCTAGACTGGTGTGTTTTTGGGGATATGCCAGAAAATATAGGCAGCAATAATGTTAATACAGCCTAGACAGAGCAGCGAAACGTGGAAGGCATTATCCAGCTGCTCAGGGCCGAAGTAGGCACTAAACATATTCACTAGCGTACCTGCCAGTGCCACCCCGATACTCATTGACAGCATCATGATCATCGACAGAAAACTGTTACCACTGCTGGCATCCTGCTGGCTTAAATCTTTTAAAGTCAGCGTATTCATTGAGACAAATTGCAGCGAATTCAGAATCCCGAACACAAAGAAATGAATGGCTCTTAGCCAGATAGGGGTTTCCGCCGTAGTCAAGGCAAAACTGGCAATACATAGACCGACCAGCAAGGTGTTGATCAACAAGACTCTACGATAACCGAAACGTTGAATGATTTTGCGGATAATCGGTTTAGATGCTAAAGAACCGAGTACGGTTGGAATCATCAGTAAACCGGTAATAAAAGGTTCAAAACCAAAAGCGACCTGCAACATTAAAGGCAATAAAAACGGAATCGAGTTACCGCCGAGCCGGGCAAAGAAATTACCCAGAATGCCAATCGAATAGATCTTATTTTTAAATAATTTACTGCGAAATAGTGCATTCAGATGAGTATGCGAATGGTAGGCGTAGATGAGTGAGGCAATCAGACCACTTCCGACCAGACTTAAGCTCCACCACAGTGGATATTGTGGATTGGCAAAGTTTTCAATCCCCAGACACAAACCAATCATCGCGATGACCAGTAAAATAAAACCGCCAAAATCAAAATGCTGTACTGTCGGTTCAGTGATATTCGGCATAGCTTTAAAGGTGATCAATGCACCCAGCAGACCAATCGGCAGATTGATCAGGAAAATCCAGTGCCAGGACAGGTACTCCACCATCCAGCCACCTAAGGTTGGACCGATTAAAGGACCCATTAGTCCGGCCAGACTCATCAGACTCATAGCGGATAGAAACTGGGTACGAGGAATAATTTTCAGCATGGCCAGTCGTCCGACTGGAAGCAGCAAAGCACCTCCAATGCCCTGAAATACCCGATAAACCAGTAGTTCATTCAGATTCTCAGACCAGGCACAGCCGAGTGAGGCCAGAGCAAAAATAATGATCGCTGCAAAATAGATATTCCGAACCCCAAAGCGATCTGCCAGCCAGCCACTTAAGGGAATGCAGGCTGCCACAGAAAGCACATAGGCCACCACCACACTATGCATCCGTAACGGATCTTCCTGCAGGTTACTGGCAATCGCAGGCAAGGCGGTATTGATAATCGTGGTATCCAGGCCTTGCATGAAAAAGCCAATCGATACCAGCAAGACCAGCAGTCTGAATTCAGGTTGTAGGGATTGAAGCGTAGGAGTGACATTCATGGATTTAAAAAATCATCTATTTTGAATAGTTTAAAGAAATCTATGCAGCAGTGTGACTGAAATAAAAACGATTGTGAATAGGAGTCGTGTAGACAAAATGCTAATGAATTCACAGCCTGATTTCAGTTATTGAAGAGGAAAGGGTAAAAGATATATTTCTATACTGCGAACCTCTCAAATTGATACAGATTCATAAATACGTCATTTTTGGAACACTTCAAGCTTCTTTTTAAGGAGCAGGCTACAAAAAAATATGACGGAAATGTCATGAAAATGAAATAAAACCGTCATAATCTGGGGCAAACTTCCAGAACTGCTGTACTGGGAACTGTCTAGTAAAAGGTTTTGTACTTATGACCATCGAGATTCTGATGGTAGTTGGCTTCTGTCTGGCCGCCTATTCCATCGTGGGGAATGATGTTCCGCAAACATTAGGAACATTTATTTCATCGAACTCACATCGCCCATGGTGGGTACTCTGGATTTACATCAGTACTATTCTGGTTGTGGTGTTAATTTATGGCTGGTTTGCTTCTGGGGTAGGGGATGCCTCTTATGGACGTCTGGAAACCATTCCTTTCCCTGAAGATGGGGTCACCTGGCTATATGTGGTACCGCCTCTTT
Source organism: Acinetobacter sp. NIOH-H-8 (assembly GCF_046635365.1). NCBI lineage: Bacteria > Pseudomonadati > Pseudomonadota > Gammaproteobacteria > Moraxellales > Moraxellaceae > Acinetobacter > Acinetobacter sp. NIOH-H-8. The sequence goes on along the minus strand of NZ_JBHDVN010000040.1, from coordinate 14,997 downwards.
TACTGATCATTTTGACCAAATATGGCATTCCGGTCAGTACTACTTTCTTGGTGCTCACGATTTTCTCCCCGAGCAGTCTGGGTTCCATGCTGACCAAGTCAATGATGGGTTACGCCGTCGCTTTCTTTGTGGCGATTGTGATCTATCGTCTGGTCATGAAAAAACTCGCGGTCTATTTCAGTGAAACCCGTGATCAGCAACACTCCCCAATGTGGATGGCCTTGCAATGGCTATCTACGGCATTTCTGTGGAGCCAGTGGCTGATCCAGGATCTGGCTAATATCTTTGTTTATGTGCCGCGTCAGGTGCCGTTTGAGTTCCTGATCTTTGCAATTTCTGTCTTTGTCATCCTGCTGGGCATGATTCTTTACCAGCGTGGTGGAGCTATCCAGAATATTGTTGATACCAAGACCGGGGTGACGGATGTCCGTTCTGCTACGATTATCGACTTTATTTATGCATTGATTCTGCTGGTGTTCAAAGAGTGGAGTAACATCCCGATGAGTACCACTTGGGTATTCCTGGGGTTACTGGCCGGTCGTGAATTTGCGATTTCGATGCTGGTGACCGAAGTCAACAAGCACCGTACTTCACGGAATGTCAGCAAAGATGCCATGAAACTGATGTTTGGTCTAGCCATTAGTGTGTTTCTGGCGACGACTTTGCCTTGGTTCTATCACACGATTTCCGGTTAATGTCTTGGCATGTATAAATGAAAAAAGCGAGCATCAAGCTCGCTTTTTTATGGCTTTAAATCATTGCTATTTAAAGCAGACAAGAAAATTTAAACGACGAAACGTTGCGGAGCATCCAGATTCAGCAAGGTGGTATAAATCTGATCTGCATGTTCACAGATAATCAGTTTAGCCCGATGTTGGGGCGGCAAGAAGCCTTCCTGCACCGCAAGATCAAGCTGGGCAATCAGGGGATTATAAAAGCCATTGACGTTATACAGCATCATCGGTTTTTGATGCTGGTTCAGCTGACCCCAGGTCGCAATTTCCAGAATTTCTTCAAAGGTTCCCAATCCACCCGGCAAGGCGACAAAGGCACAGGCACGATCTGCCATCATGGCCTTACGCTGATGCATGCTGGTGACGATATGCAGTTCTGTGAGTTGAGGATGGGCAATCTCATAATCCAGCATAAATTCTGGAATCACGCCCACCGCTTCACCACCATGCTGAATCATGGTGTCTGCCACCTGACCCATCAGACCAATACTGGCGCCGCCATAGACCAGACCAAAACCATGTTCGGCCAAACCTTGAGAAAGTTGAATCGCTTTTTCCAGATAAATCGGTTTGTTGCCGGCACGAGAGCCACAATATAAAGCCACTAGCGGGCGTGTTGTTTTGGGGGAGTTATCATTAAAATAATCGGTCATTTCCATTACACTTTGCATTTATTTTTTTCACCTTATCATTTTTTTATCTACTTACTATAACTTAGTTAACAAATATGACAATTCCATGAGCTGGCCTCATTTTAGGACAAAATCTTTCATTCAAATTCATCCATAATCCCAGATGAAAACAGGTGAATTTCATGGTGTTCTTGATATACTGAAAGTCTGTCTTACTACAATAGAACTCACATGGGTAGTCGAAGTTGGCGCTTTAATTTAATAAAACGTCACATTATCAAGTCTTTAATTCAAGTCGGGTATCAACCTGTATCTCATCATGCAAATACTTGCCTTTCTCCTCGGTTAGAGGAGCAGATGCGATGATTTTTGAATGGATGTCAGATCCCTCTGCCTGGATTGGCTTACTCACACTGATTGTTCTTGAAATTGTACTCGGGATCGATAACCTGGTCTTTATTGCAATTCTGGCGGAAAAGCTTCCACCTGAACAGCGTAATGCGGCGCGTATTACCGGTCTGGGCTTGGCGCTGTTAATGCGACTGGTGTTACTAGCGTCGATTGCTTGGGTCGTAACGCTTACCGAACCGCTATTCCATATTTTCGAACATCCCTTTTCGGGACGCGACCTGATTTTATTATTTGGTGGTGTGTTCCTGCTGTTTAAAGGCACCATGGAGCTGCATGAGCGTCTGGAAGCCAAACCTGTGACCAAGGAAGAAAATCCGGTACAGGCAGTGTTCTGGATGGTGATTGTTCAGATCGTGGTACTGGACGCCGTATTCTCGCTCGATAGTGTGATTACTGCAGTCGGTATGGTCAAAGACCTGTCTGTGATGATGATCGCGGTGGTTATTGCGGTCGGTATCATGTTGTGGGCCTCTAAAGCCCTCATGGATTTCGTCAACAAGCACCCGACAGTAGTGATTCTCTGTCTGGGCTTCCTGATGATGATTGGTTTCTCGCTGGTGGTTGAAGGCTTTGGTTTCCATATTCCAAAAGGCTATCTATATGCCGCGATTGGTTTCTCTGTGATTGTGGAATTCATTAACCAGACCATGAAACGCAATCAGGAAAAAATGGTCACCACTACTGATATGCGTTACCGTACTGCGTCTGCTGTGATGCGTATGCTGGGCGGTAAACCGGCTCAGGATAATGATTCTTCTGAGCCGGAAGATGTACTGGCGACCCGCGCCTTTGCTGATGAAGTCTTTGATGATGACGAAAGTGGGGTCTACCATAGCGTCATGGTGCAGGGCGTACTTGGCTTGTCAGAACGTCCAGTGAAGTCGGTGATGACACCACGCCCTGAACTGGAATGGATTGATCTGGAAAATGATCATGCCAGTATCAAAGAGCAGTTATTGCATATGAGCCATTCACGCCTGATTGTGGCGCGTGGTGAGCTGGACAATATTGCCGGTGTGGTATTGACCCATAAAGTCCTGAATGAATACATCGAAACAGGTATTTTGGACTTCGAAAAACATCTGCGTGAACCAGTGATTGTGCATGAAAATGCTCAGGTCTTAATGGTGATGGATCAGTTGCGTCAGGCACCGCTACAAATGGCACTGGTATTGAATGAATATGGTTCAATTGAAGGGGTGGCGACACCGATTGATGTGCTGGAAGCGATTGCCGGTGAATTCCCGGATGAAGATCAGCTAGAAGCAGCCGTAGAGAGCCTGGAAGATGGCAGCCTGATTTTGGATGGTTCAACCGATATTCGCCATGTGTCACTGCTTCTGGATCGTGATCTGGTCAATGAAACGGAAGAATATTCAACTTTGTCGGGTTATATCCTGTTCCATCTGGGACGCTTGCCGGAAAATGGCGAAAAGCTCGAAGCAGATGATTATATCTTTGAGGTGGTCACGATGGACGGCCACAAGATTGATAAGGTGCATATTATTGCTCCAGCGAACCGGAAAGACTAGTTCAACGCCTGAAGAGGCCAGCTAAAAGTTTGCTAAAATAGCCCGCATTGTCGGGCTATTTTTTATGGAATCAATATGTCAGAAGCATGTCCATGTGGACGAGGTGAATATGCAAGCTGTTGCCAGCCACTGCATCAGGGTCAGCAATTGGCTCAAAGCGCCGAGCAATTGATGCGCTCGCGGTATAGTGCCTTTGCCAAGCATGAAATTGATTATATCCAGCAGACTACCGCCCGTGGACAGCAGCAGGCTTTGGACATACTAGCCATTGCTGAATGGAGTAGGACCAATCAATGGCTGAAGCTGGAAATCGTGCAGGCGAATGAAAAGCTGGACAAGACCCATGCGCTGGTCGAGTTCAAAGCACATTATCACGATGGCAAGCAGGCCCAGATCCATCATGAAATTTCACATTTTGTGAAGTTCGAGAATCGTTGGTACTTTCTGGATCCGACGATAGATCAACAGCTTACAATGAAACAGCCGTGCATCTGTGGTTCCGGGAAAAAATTTAAGCAATGTTGTACGCATTTTTTATAATTTTCACATAGATTTAGCTTAGAATAGCCGCCATCTCAAAGCCTCAGGTGGAAGCAGGGCGATGTTACTGACCGTCATCTATATTATTGCAATTACCGCTGAAGCCATGACCGGAGCCTTGTCTGCCGGTCGGCGTAGTATGGACTGGTTCGGGGTTACGATTATTGCCTGTGTCACGGCGCTCGGTGGTGGTTCGGTACGTGATGTATTGCTTGGCCATTATCCTTTGACCTGGGTTAAACACCCGGAATATCTGGTGCTGACCTGTTGTGCCGCTTTTGTCACCATCCTGATTGCCAAATGGATGCGCCATTTACGCAATATCTTCCTGGTACTGGATGCCTTGGGCCTTATTGGCTTTACCATCATTGGTTGCCAGATTGCGCTGGAAATGGGGCATGGCTTTGTAGTCAGTGCGGTCGCCGGTGTCCTAACTGGAGTATCGGGCGGTATTTTACGTGACATTTTATGTAATGATGTGCCCTTGGTCTTTCGTCGTGAACTGTATGCCAGTATTTCCTTTGTTGCAGTCATCTTCTACTGGCTTTGCAGCAATTTCGGTCTGTCACTTGAACTGACCATTATTTCTACCCTGATTTTTGGCTTTAGTTTGCGTCTGATTGCAATCTATTTCGGGCTGGAAATGCCGAAGTTTATCTATAAGGATGATGACGAACAGTCCGCTTCATCCAAAGACGAGTCTTGATATAAATTATGGTAACTGCGGGAGGGAAAACTTTCCGTAGGCGTACGTTTTCGTAGTATAAAAAAATAAAAAATCAAACCTCCTGTTGGGACAGCAGCATCTCCCGTTTCACCTGATCAGAGATTTTTGTTATGGATTTAGTTTCTCGGATACAGCGCTTGCCGATCGGCAAGTTCCACTACACTCTTTTATGGGTGATTGGTCTTGGCTGGATGTTTGATGCCATGGATACGGGATTGATTTCCTTTATTCTGGCGAAAATGGCTGAAGACTGGCAGATGACCGCTGACCAGAAAAGCTGGGTGGTTTCGATCGGTTTTATCGGTATGGCGATTGGGGCGATTTTCTCAGGTGGACTGGCAGATCGCTGGGGACGTAAAACGGTATTTGCCAGTACGCTGGTGGTTTATAGTCTGGCAACCGCTGCCTGTGCCTTTGCGCCTAATCTGACCTGGTTACTGGTATTTCGTTTTATTGTCGGTCTGGGATTGGGTGGTCAGTTGCCAGTTGCGGTGACGCTGGTCAGTGAATATATCCCAGCACGGGTACGTGGTCGTTTCATTGTGCTGCTGGAAAGTTTCTGGGGTTTGGGCTGGTTGGTGGCTGCACTGGTGTCACGTTTTGTGATTCCTGATTTTGGCTGGCAAGCTGCATTCATGATTGGCGGGATACCGGCACTATATGCCATCGTAATCTGGAAACTGGTGCCTGAGTCGGTGCCATATCTGATCAATCGTGGCCGGGTAGATGAAGCACAGGCTCTGGTTAAAAAGATTGAGCGAAAATGCGGCGTCGAAGTCATGGAAATCTTTGAAGTTAAACCTGTGGCTGCCAAGCAGAATATCTCGTTTACCCAGCTCTGGAGCGGTATTTTTGCCCGCCGAACCTTGATGCTGTGGCTGATCTGGTTTGGAATCGTTTTCTCCTACTATGGTATTTTTACCTGGTTACCAAGCCTGCTGGTCAAGGAAGGCTATACCATCGTGCAGTCTTTTGAATATGTCTTGGTTATGATTCTGGCGCAATTGCCAGGTTATATTGCGGCAGCATGGCTAGTCGAAAAACTCGGTCGTAAGGCGACTCTGGCTGGCTTTATTGGCATGTGCGCGATCTCAGCCTATTTCTTTGGACAGTCCGGTAGTGTTACCGAGATCGTGATCTGGGGTTGTCTGATGTCCTTCTTTAACTTGGGGGCATGGGGCGTTCTTTATACCTATACACCAGAACAGTATCCAACCAATATCCGTGCTTTCGGCTCAGGCTGGGCGGGTGCAATTGGCCGTATTGGCGGGATTGCTGCACCTTTTGCCGTAACGCATTTGATGGGGATGCCAAACGGTTTCAGTTATGTCTTTACCATGTTTACTGCGGTACTGATTGCAGTGGCTGTGGTCATTTTAGTCCTGGGTGAAGAGACCAAGGGCAAGACGCTAGAATCTATGGGTTTATAAGGTTGGTGATTTTTTAGTTGCTCAGCTGCTATAAAGTGGATATTTTTAGCCCATAAGACACGATTTGTCGCGCTGTGTAGTTTACTGCCCTTGTGCAGCACACAGCCGCGACTTAGCATAAGAAACATTGATACAAAAACGAATTTTAGGATTATAGGTTGTTATGACAAGCCTTGCGCATCATGCGACAGAAAACCGTTCCGTAGCCGAATTTACCGAACAAGCTTATTTAAATTATGCCATGTACGTGATTATGGATCGTGCATTGCCACATATCAGTGACGGTTTGAAACCGGTACAGCGCCGTATTGTCTATGCCATGAGTGAACTGGGTCTGAAATGGACCAGCAAACCGAAAAAATCGGCACGTACTGTCGGGGATGTACTGGGTAAATACCATCCACATGGTGACTCGGCCTGTTACGAAGCCATGGTCCTGATGGCGCAGCCATTCAGTTATCGCTATCCGTTTATTGAAGGACAGGGCAACTGGGGTTCACCGGATGATCCTAAATCTTTCGCAGCGATGCGTTATACCGAAGCCAAACTGTCGCAATATAGCGAACTGCTTTTATCCGAACTAGGACAGGGTACCTGTGACTGGCAGGATAACTTCGATGGTTCGATGAAAGAACCGATCAACTTACCGGCACGTGTTCCAAATATCCTGTTAAATGGTACCACCGGGATTGCTGTGGGGATGGCGACCGATATTCCGCCGCACAACTTGCGCGAAGTGGTGAAAGGTACTATCGCCCTGATCCGTAATCCGAACCTAACCGATGCCAAAATGGCAGAATACATTCCGGGACCGGATTTACCGACCAAAGCGGAAATTATTACGCCATCCTCCGAACTGCTTAAAATTCAGACCACGGGTCGTGGCAGTTACCGCATGCGTGCGGTATATACCATTGATAAAAATGAAATCGTGATCACTGAGTTACCGTATCAGGTATCAGGTTCAAAAATTATCAGCCAGATTGCAGACCAGATGCAGGCGAAAAAGCTGCCATTGGTCACTGATGTTCGTGATGAATCAGATCATGAAAATCCAACACGTTTAGTGGTGGTATTGCGTTCGAACCGTATTGATGCTGAAGCGGTAATGAGCCACCTGTTTGCGACCACTGATCTCGAATCCAGCTATCGCGTCAATATGAACATGATTGGCGCGGATGGCCGTCCACAGGTGAAATCGATTCGTCGTATTCTGCTGGAATGGATCGAAATCCGAAAAACCACCGTCACTCGCCGTCTGCAATATCATCTGAACAAGATCGAAAAACGCCTGCATATTCTCGGTGGTTTGATCATTGCCTACTTGAATATTGATGAAGTGATTCGGATTATTCGTGAGGAAGATCAGCCTAAACCGGTGTTGATGGAACGTTTTGGTATTGATGAGATTCAGGCCGAAGCCATTTTAGAACTCAAGCTACGTCATCTGGCCAAACTTGAAGAAATGGAACTGCGCCGCGAACAGGAAGAGCTGGAAGCCAAAGCTGCGGTGATTCGTGAACAGTTGGCGAATCCTGAGTCTTTAAAAACCTTGATCATCAATGAACTAAAAGAAGATGCCAAGAAATTTGGGGATGATCGCCGTTCTCCAATCGTGCAACGCGCTGAAGCCGCTGCAATTGATGAAACTGAAATGCTGCCAGCGGATCCCGTTACGGTGGTATTGTCTGAGGCAGGCTGGATTCGCTGTGCCAAAGGGCATGAAGTGGATGCTGAAAATCTGAATTTCCGTGCGGGCGATCAATACCTTAGTCATGCTCAAGGTAAATCTAATCAACGCGTCTATGTATTAGATGATAGTGGCCGTAGCTATGGCTTGCCAATCAACAGTCTGCCATCGGCACGAGGACTTGGTGAACCATTGAGTTCAAAACTGTCTCCAGCAAGTGGGGTAGGCTTCAAGCAGGTGTTGGTCGCTGAAGATGATGCGGAAATCCTGGCAGTCAGCAGTAAAGGCTATGGATTTAAAACCCAGGCCAAGCAGCTGGATACCAATGCCAAAGCAGGTAAGGCTTTCTTGAATCTATCTGAAGGTGCACAGGTCATGAACCTGCAGCCGCTGGAAGATGCAACTCATGTTGCACTCCTCAGTTCAGCTGGCCGTCTGCTGGTTGTTGATCTGTCGGAATTACCTGTACTCAATAAAGGTAAAGGTAATAAATTGATACAACTTGAAGATAAAGATCAAATTTTATCCATGACAATATTGAAACTTGATGAAATAATTCAAGTGCTTGCAGGACAGCAACAATTAAAACTTAAAGGGGATGACCTGCAAAAATATATTGGGAAACGAGGCTCTAAAGGAACCCTGTTACCACGTGGATATCAAAAAGCAAATAAACTGTTGATTCAAAGATAATACTAGCATCCATGAATCGAAATACGTTATATATGAGTAACGATTCGACAAATGGATGCAATGTTGCACATATACAAGTCTAAAAAATGACGTGCAGCATTGAAAAAAACAGTTGAACTACTAAGGATTATGATTGGAGAGATTGGCATTATGGAAAAGATTTGGTTCGCTGAATACCAAAAAACAGGGATTCCAGAAACTGTAGAATTACCAGCAGAAAATACGTCTCTGGTTGATATTTTTGAACGCAATTTCCAAAAATTTGGCTCACGTGATGCCTTTATCTTTATGGATAAGACTTTAACGTTCAATGAGTTGGAAGAAGCTAGTCGTAAATTCGCAGCATATTTACAAAGTTTGGGTCTGGCAAAAGGCACACGTGTTGCCGTAATGATGCCAAACGTTCTTCAGTATCCGGTCGTAGCATTGGGGGTGTTCCGCGCTGGTTTAGTACTGGTGAATGTAAATCCACTATATACATCACGTGAGCTTGAGCATCAGTTAAAAGATTCTGGCGCTGAAGTTCTGGTCATTATTGAGAACTTTGCAAGCGTTTATCAGTCAATTATTGGTAAAACGCCTGTGAAGCACGTGGTTGTTGCTTCTGTGGGTGACATGCTGGGTGCTTTAAAAGGTACTTTGGTGAACTTTGTATTGCGTTCAGTACGCAAGCAGATTCCGGCATGGGATATTCCAGGTCACATCAAGTTCAATGCAGCCCTGAATAAAGTTAACCCAAGCAACTATAAACGCCCTGAATTGACTTTAAGTGATACTGCTGTACTTCAGTATACAGGTGGTACTACTGGTGTTTCTAAAGGTGCTGAACTGACCCATCGTAATCTGGTTGCTAACCTGTTACAGTGTGACGGTATCTTCCAGAGCAAATTCGGTGCGCAAGATGGCCAACCAGATGACCGTATTTTCTGTGCTTTACCGCTTTATCATATCTTTGCTTTCATGGTCTGTGCACTTTACGGCATGTATAAAGGTCAGGCGAACGTTCTGATTCCTAACCCGCGTGACCTGCCTGCGGTGATGAAAGAATTACGTAAATACCAGCCAACATTCTTCCCTGCTGTGAACACGCTGTTTAATGCGCTTGTAAACAACGAAGAGTTCAAGCAACTGGATCATAGCCGTTTAAAAATGGCGATGGGCGGTGGTATGGCTGTTCTGCCTTCTACTGCAGAAGCCTGGAAGAAAATTACTGGCACTAACATCGTTGAAGGTTATGGCCTGTCTGAAACTTCTCCAGTAGCAACTGCGAACCCACCGGCATCTGAAGCATTTAGCGGTACGATTGGTATTCCGTTACCTTTGACTGAAGTTGCAATTCTGGATGATGACGGTAATGAAGTTGCACTCGGTGAGCAGGGTGAAATCTCAATCCGTGGTCCACAGGTGATGAAAGGCTATTGGAACCGTCCGGATGAAACCGATAAAGTGATGGTAAATGGCTTCTTCCGTACCGGTGATATCGGTGTTATGGATTCACGTGGTTACATCAAAATCGTTGACCGTAAGAAAGACATGATTCTGGTCTCTGGCTTCAACGTTTATCCTTCTGAAATTGAAGAAGTCGTTGCGAAACATCCAAAAGTACTGGAAGTGGCTGCAATTGGTGTACCAGATGAAAAATCAGGTGAAGTGCCAAAACTGTTTGTGGTGAAGAAAGACCCTTCATTGACGACTGAAGAAGTTCTGGCATTTGCAAAAGAAAATCTGACCGGTTATAAACGCCCACGTTATGTTGAATTTATGGATGAATTACCAAAATCTAACGTAGGCAAAATCCTGCGTAAAGATCTACGTAAGACTGCATAAATCCTGCAATAAAAAAAGCGCCTGAGGGCGCTTTTTTTAATTCTCTTTTTTCATTAGCCAGCGGTCGAAGTAAGGACGTCCTACCCCGATCACACCCAAAAAAATAAACATGGTACCAAACTGGCGGTTAAATCCTCTCAAATTAAAACTGCCATAACTGAGAATATTATCTATCAAGCAATAAATGATGATCGCGACTACCCAGTGCCAGATCGGCATACGCTTGATACCTACGGCATAGAAGGCAATCCATAAGATGGCAAAAGTAAAGAGGGGAGACCAGATATTCATATTGGCACAAATAACGGCTATCAGAAATGCCACAATCGGCAATACGATTTTTAATACGCGATCCACTTGACGTTGATGCTGGCGCTGTTTCTCGAGGACATCGAACATTTCATTTTGATCAGGGCTGACCATAGTGAATCCTTAATCATTTATAAAAACACTCTATTTAACAAAATTTATTCACGAAACGCCATGCTATGATAGACATAAAAATTCTCAAGAGAAAAATCAGATGCATAGCATTAGTGGGGTTATCTATCTCATTTTGGCAGCTTGTCTTTTACCTTATGTTTTTACCTTGATTGCTAAAAAATCGGCAGGGTTTCGTGCAAAAGACAATCAGAATCCGCGGGCATTTTTAGAACAGTCTACAGGCCTGGCCAGTCGTGCCAATGCCGCTCAGCAGAATAGCTTTGAAAGCTTACCACTCTTTATTGCCTCGATTCTGATGGCAGAATATATGGTCGTTTCACAAAGTCTGGTCATGACCTTTGGGATTGCCTATCTTGTTTTTCGGGTCATCTATGGGATCTGTTATCTGGCGAACTGGTCGACCTTACGTTCAATTGTCTGGCTGTTATCCTTATTATGTCCAATAACCTTGCTGCTGTTAATTATCAAGATCTCTTAATCTAAAAATAAAGCAGTTTGAGATATTTACAGTTCGATATTTTAAAATCAAAAAAAATCTGTAAAAACCGTTATAATTGTCGCGGTTTTTAAAAGATATAACTTGTTAAAGAGTGATGCTATGAGCTACAGCAATATCCCAGCGGGTAAAGATGCGCCAAACGACATCTATGTCATTATCGAAATTCCTGCAAATGCAGCACCAATCAAATATGAAATCGATAAAGATTCTGATGCATTATTTGTAGACCGTTTCATGGGTACAGCAATGTTCTACCCAGCAAACTATGGTTATGTACCAAATACACTTTCTCTAGATGGCGACCCTCTAGACGTATTGGTGGTAACTCCACATCCAGTAGAGCCAGGTTCAGTCATTCGTTGCCGTCCTGTCGGTAAACTGAACATGGAAGATGACGGTGGTGTTGATGCGAAACTGGTTGCAGTTCCACACGACAAACTGACTCCGATCTACAAAGATGTTCAAGAATATACTGATCTTCCTCCATTACTGATCAGCCAAATCGAACACTTCTTCCAGCACTACAAAGACTTGGAACCAGGTAAATGGGTTAAGTTAAGTGGTTGGGAAGGTGCTGATGTTGCTAAAAAGGAAGTACTCAGCTCAATTGCAGCTTATGCAGAAGCAAATAAATAATTCATTTGCTTTTCAGTTTAAGTCTTTAACTTTTTAAAGCTTAAACAAAAAAACCTGCACAATGTGCAGGTTTTTTATTATGGCTTGAAATTCGGGTGAATTAGAATAATTTCACAGGAATATCTAACCAGATACGCCATTCGTTGGTGTCACCAATGTATCGATCAGCTTGATAATCATCGCTTGCACGGTAGTAAGAGTGACGTAAACGCAAGCTCGCATCTTTAGCAAAACCAGATTGAACAGTATATTTCACCTGGTTAAAGAATTCACGTTCTTGTGCATCATTAGTCACTAACTGAGAACGATCTGGACTACCTGCTACATCAATATCCCAACCATATACAAATGCGGAAGTCCAAGATAGACCAGGAACATTTACAGCACCGAAGTCAAATGTGTATTGAAGTTGTGCTGATTTTTCATTATTGCCAATGAAGTCAGACAGGTATGAGTTTGGTAGATAAATTGTTTGATGACCATCACCTACACCGCGACCCAACCCATAGTCATAGCCTGTGTTACCAGTATTTTGTTGGTAAGCCACCATGATATTGTGCGGACCAGTATTGTAAGTGGTAGAAATAGCCCAAATATTGTTGCTTAAGTTACTTAAGTCATTTGTGGTATGAGAATAAGTATATGCACCACCGTCAGCTTTTTTATCCCACTCAGTATGATAGCCACTGAAATCGTGAGTTAAAGTGCCGCCATTGGCTACTGCATAGCTATAGTTCGCATTCACATAATGACGGTCTAAACGGTCTTTAATATCTGTACCGTAGTAAGAAGCGTTTAGAGCATCACTAAATTTATATTTCGCGCCCCAAACAACAGCACGATCAAGCTCGTTACCATCAGAGTCGATTTGGTCTGAATATTGGTTTTTAGTAAATTTACCAGCTGTTAATGACAGGTTATCAATTTCATTACTCGTCACTAATACGCCTTCAAAGTATTCAGGAACGAGACGTGCAGTATTTGATGCCAATACAGGAAGATCTAAAACTTGGGTACCATATACAGCAGTGGTATTAGATACACGAGCTTTCACATAAGCCCCACCACGAGCCCAATGATCATAAGTATCGCCAGCGCCTTTAACGTATTCACCTTTAGCATTGAAACCATTTTCACGAGGAATCATGCCATTACCGGCATTTTTGTTGTTTCCTAGTTTGAAAGAAGCATCACCGATGATCCCGGCACCAAAGCCGACTACACCTTTAGTAAAGCCAGAATCCAGTTTCACAATTGCAGTCTGTGCAGCTGAACTTGTATCTGCTACGCCATTTTTCTTATCACGAGATAAATAACCAGTACGGAAAAGTACAGATCCTTCTGCGTCTTCTACAAAACCTTTAGACTCACTCTGCTCGCTAGCAAAAGCGGTTGAGATCAATGCAGCCTGAATCAAAACTGCCAATGTTAATTTTTTTGTGTTTTGCATTGGGAGAGAGCCTTATACAAATTGATGAAAATTTTTAGGAATTGTATAAGATTCGCTGAATAAATGTCATTTTTATTTACGATATTCCACTAAAGTCGAGGGATTTTTTTAATCTAAAGTGAATAATGGTAAGAGATCTAACAGTCTAAATCCTGACCATATAGTAAAAAACAAATAAAAAACAAAGATATTTTTTAAATCTAAATTCTCTGAAGGGTATGACTCAGGAGTGCATCAATAATATTTAAAATTAAAATTTTTAGAATGAAAAAGTTGAGTGTTCAAAATCTACATTTTCTGTATCAGACTCTTCATTAATAATTTCTTAAAAGTGAGAATTGATTATAAATTATTGAATTTTAATATATAAATATTTAATTTAAATATTTATAAATCCAAAAATGCGCATAGATTTCCGAATAATAAAAAGTCATTCTATGAGAGTCACTTTTTGTTGCTTAGCACTATTTTGAACTTTTTAATCCAGAAATTTTCTGAGTTTGAGTAAGAATCGAAAACTCGAATAGAGCAATCTGCTTCTTTACCTTTTATTTCTGCACCTTTTTTTAGCACAAAATTTAATCAATGTAAAAATAGTTTCAAAATAGCGCAACTTGTAAATGATTATGTATAGGGCCGAAAAGAGAAAGTAAATCTTTGAAAAAGAGCTAATGGTAAAAAAAATCTATTAAAGTACTTTTTTAAAAAAATTAAATATAATTTAAAAACAAAAACATAGATATTTATTTTATTTTTATTCATTAGATTTCAGTGGTTTTATTCCAGATTGGCATAGCTCTTGCAAATTTTGAACTTGAGTTTAATCAATATCATAAAAACGTCTCAGACGATCTGGGGGAGTCATACAATGAAATCGACATTAAAAGTATTATCTTTTGCTTTACTAGGTGCTGCATCTTCTTTCACTTTCGCGGATGAACCAGCTGCTGAACATTCAGTTTCTGGAAATATCAGTGTACTTTCAAGTTATAACCTGCGTGGGATTACCAACACACCTGAAAATAGCGGAGCTACTTTACAAGGTGGACTTGACTATAATCATGCCTCTGGCTTCTATGCTGGTTGGTGGGGTTCGACATTAGACTATGGTGATGATTTGCCCAATGCCTTTGAAAATGATTTTTATGCGGGCTATAACGGTTCAATCAATGAAGACTGGGGTTATACAGCGGGTTTAACTTATTATTACTATTATGATATTGGCAATACAGGCTCAAATGGTTTTGAAACCATGCTGGGTCTGACGTACAAAGATTTTGGTGTGACTGCTCAAACATTGCTTGAAGATCTTGATTGGGGTAATGCAGGGGATACTTATCTTAAAGGCACCTATAGCTATGCACTGCCAAAAGATTTTAGTCTGGATACTGCACTTGGCCTATATATTTATGCCAAAGATGGCGACATAAAAGGAACAGAAAACAGTTTCGGTTTCCGTCATTTCGATATCGGTCTAAGCAAGCCACTTGCTGATACAGGCATCACCGCCAGCATGAATTATATTTTTGGTGGTTATAACCGTTTTGAAGATAAACAGAAAAATAAAGTGGTATTAGGACTAGGCTACAGCTTCTAATCTTTGGGGTTTAAAAAAGGCGATCTCAGGTCACTGCTGTCCCATAGTTTGCTTTAAATAAAAAAACCTGAGTCCTAACAGTTAAAATATGAGTGCAAACAAACACTTTAACGACCAGGATTCAGGTTTTGTCACATCAGAATACCGTATTTCAT
>NZ_JBHDVN010000039.1:0-26194 GCF_046635365.1 Acinetobacter sp. NIOH-H-8 | reverse complement strand
GGTGAATGGATAAATTACGCAGAATAACTTTCAACTTTTGCCAGTGTTGATCTGTCAGCATGGTACGAGGCATAGCGAATAGTAAAATTGGGTTTGGTGATTTGATTTTACTACTTCGCTATTTTTTTAAGCTAAAAGTGTCAACACACCCTAATATCATCGCGAAAATATATGATGCTGCTTTATTGCCTGCTTTATTGCCTGCTTTATGGCTAGAGGTCATTCAGGATATTGTGCAATATACCCAGAGTCATAGTGCAATTTTTACCGGTCTTGATCAATTCAATCCCGCCTATGACTTTGTTTATACTTACAATATCCCGGAAGAAAGCCTGGCTGCTTATCAGGATGAACGGATTCGGGTCATTGACATGAAGCTGCATATGCCTTTATGGAATGAAATTGATATGGGGGAGGCACTTAATCAGGACTGCCGTCATTATGCAGATCAACCTGGAACAGAGCAGTATATCTTTTATGAAAAATGCCTTAAGCCTACAGGGATAGGGTATATGGCGGGAGTATTGCTGGACAGAGGAAACTATCGCTGGGCAGTCATGGGACTACATCGTGCTCCACACACTCAAGGTTTTGAAGCAGCTGAACTGAATTTTCTCAAACGGATCGGCATACATTTGCGTCGCTCTTTACAGATTCATCGGCAAATCAGTTTGGTACAACAAGACAATATCAGCTTATATACCGTATTAGACTGTTTAAAAATCGGTATTATTTTGCTGGATCAGGATCTCAAGTTATCTTATTCAAATCCACTAGCACAAAGCATGATTGAAGCTTCAACATGTCTGGAAATGGATATGCATAACCGGCTGAAAAACACCGGTAGGTGATCAGGAACGTCTGGAAAGATTGCTATCGAGTGCTTTGCTGGAAGATACCAGTATGTCGAGTGAAATAGGCGGGGTCTTGGCTTTGCAGGATTCTAAAGGACAGCAATTGATGCTCACTGTTGTGCCTTTTAAAAGGTTGAGAAAAATGCAGCAATTTTCTGAAGCTCAGCATCAGATTGCTGTATTTATGACAGACAAAAACCGGCATTATTCATTATCTAGAGCTTATTTGCAGCAAGCATATCAACTGTCAAAACGTGAATTTGATTTGTGTGAACTTTTAATCAATGGCTATAAATTAGAAGAAATTGCAGTGAAATGTGGGATCACTTTAAGTTCAGTACGCACTTATTTTAAGAATATTTATGAAAAAACTGACTGCACTTCACAAATTGAGCTGATGCACTTATTGAGGGGATGTACGATTCATTTTGAACATATTAATTAAACCTACCTAAAGATAATTCTTTAGGTAGGCAGTGCTCATTATCTAACGCGCTGTAATGTTACAGGACCTTCACCTTGTGGATGCAAGATCAGAGTTTCAGCCGATACATTGATGTTTGCAATGGTCTTGCTGCCATCGGAACTGTCTTGTAATCCGCCACATTCATTGGTATCGAATAAAACTTCAGTGGTTGTGAGTGTATTACCTGAAAGAGTAAATTTGCCATATTCAATTCCAGGCCAGCCATAATCATCTCCGCCTTCAGTGTCCAGGAAGAAATAATAGTTTGTGTCAAAGAAGGCAAATAAATGGGTGTCACTAAATCTCCAAGCACCTACCAGACCATTAGCAGACTGTTTGACGCGGCTTAAACGGTATTCGGTATTGATCCCAGGTTCTGTCAGAGTTAAGGTCGTTCCATCATAGTTTAAGGTATAAGGTTTGCCTTCTGCAGGATTTGAGAGTCCCTATTCACCATTACTGTCTTGAATAATGCGCGGTGAAATTACACTGGTAGTTGCGTTCCAGTTTAACTCTCCAGTTTCAATGCCAGGTGTTCCATCACCGTCAACAGCTTCTGCTTGGCCTAAGGCATAACGGCCATCTTCTAAAATATGGATCAGTACAGCGCTGTTTGCATTACGCCCAATTTCCCAAGTACCGGCGATGTCTTTATAGAAAGTTGACTGGAAGTTCTCTGCAGCTTTTTCAGGTGTAATCAATTTTTCTGTGGTAACTACGCCTGTTGATACTACGTCTGTAGCAAAAGCTGTAGGAGCCTTAGAAAAATCTAAACTTTGATTAAGAAGGGCATTAGCAGCTTCAGTACTGATGCTAATCCCATTGTCATGATTACTATCTGTATCTAAAGACTGTAAAAGCACCATCAGGTTGGTTCATGCATTTTCAGTTTGTGCTAAATCTAAAGGCGTAACACGTTCTTTGGCTTCAATTTCTTGACCCAGTTGTACGTCACCAATCAGGAATTTAACCTTTTCTCCATCATTAAATTTAAATTCGCCTTTTTCATTAGTAACCCCTTCAGCACCACTGATGGTGATATATGTTACCCCTGAGATAATTCCATCTGTCAGTACACCAGTTTCGGTCCCGACCGGAGCGGTAGGTGGAACAGGTGATGAACCCTCTGTACGATCATTATCTGAACCGCCACATGCTGTAAGTAACCCCGCTAAGGCAAGACAAATTAAAGTCTTTTTCATGAAAATCTTCCTGAAATTTATTATGTCAGCGAAGTATAGAAAGAAAGCTAAAATCGACATATCCTAAAATTGGGATGGAAAAATATATAAATCAGTAAAATAAATTGAACTCACTATTTGCTTAAAAGAGTGAGCTTGCAATAGGAAGTGAAAGAAGGAAGATTCAAATAACAATAGATTGAAAATTCTTCCTAAAGTTTAAAAATACAAATATATATTAATTGGTGATTTATTGATCAGGATACACTATCTATATTCTGCTGCATTGTTAGACTGTGGCGAAATTTTGACAATGATTGTGATGTAGCTGTGTTTGAAAATTTAGCTGAGAAAACTTTAAATTTAATGGGCTGGAAAACCGATGACCAATGGCCTGAAGACCTTGATCAATGTGTGATGATTGCAGCGCCACATACCAGTAACTGGGACGCGCTATATGCACGTTTGGCCTTAAAGGCATTAAAAGTGAATGTGCGTCTGACCATTAAAGACAGCTATATGAAATTTCCATTTGGGCCTTTTGTACGTGCAATGGGTGGAATTGGTATTGACCGTCGTCCCAAACAACCGGGTGAGCCACGTCCAAGCATGGTTCAGGTCATGACAGGTCTATTTAAAGAGCATCCTAAACTAGTCATGCTGGTTACGCCGGAAGGCACACGCGCCCGTCAGGAACAATGGAAAACTGGTTTTTATCATGTGGCGATCAATGTGGGTGTGCCAATTGCGCTGGCTTATATGGATTATGCAAAAAAAGAAGCGGGCGTAGGTAAAATCATTTATCCAACAGGAAATTATGAACAGGATATGGCTGAGATCATGACGTTCTATGCCAATATTGAACCTAAATTTCCTGAAAAATTCAGTATTGATCAACGCTATTTTTAATTTCAGGAAAAATAAAAGCAGAGGGATGGACTCTGCTTTTCTGTACGATATATAAATACCGAATTTAATTTTGATTCTCTTCAGATAAAATTCCCCCCAGATTCTGGCAGGCATCTTTATAAAGATTGTATTGCTGTTCTACCACTTCATATAAAGACAGGTCAAAGAGCTCTTCTCCTTGATGATATTGCTCAATATAAGACTCAACCTTGGTTTTGCTGCTGTACAGCATGTGTTGATAATAGTCCGTCATACTACTGTGTGGCATTTGCGCTGTATCAATCTTGGCACAATTGAAGTTTCGCAGAAGCTGTTCTGACTTTTTAAGATCATTGGACATACAACCTGCCAGTAATATGCTACTGAGCAATGCCGTTAGGAGTTTCATAGAAAATAGATGAACTTTGATGGGGAGCGCACTATTGTAGAAGTAAATGCGCTATGCAAAAGTAGTTTTATTCAACAACTGGTCAAAAAATAGAAGAATAAAATTCAGAATCTCATTTTTTCTTTGCGATCTTTAACCTTTAACCAGTCCGCCATCGACAATCAGGTTTTGACCTGTCACTGCACGTGAATAAGGTGACAGGAACATTAAAATAGCAGACGCAAATTCTTCAGGTGTAATCACGCGACGTAAAGGAGTGGATTGAGCAATCAGGTCAAAGACAAAGTCAGGCGTTGCTTTACTTGCATCTGTAGTTTGCAGTAATCCACCTGAAAGCATGTTCACGTTAATCCCATACTGACCAAGATCTTGCGCAGTAGTTCGGGTAAAGGCCAATAGCGCCGCTTTCGCAGTCGTATAATCATGATAAGGAACGACAGGGTTTTGAATCAGGTTAGTCCCAATATTCACGATACGACCAAAATGTGCCTGTTTCATATCTTCTAATGCAGCTTGTGTTGTATTTAAACAGGCCTGAACTGCTCCACTAAACTGACGGGACATACTTTCCCAGGTCAGATCTTCAACTTTAGGTCGCTCATCACCATTAAACTCAAACTGCACCAGCGCATTATTAATGACGGAATGGATGGCTTCTCCAAAATGGGCCTTGCTGGCAGTGAATAAAGCTTTTACCTGATCAGCTTGTGTTACATCTGCCTGACAGGCAAAGACCTGATCAGGATACTGATTTTGTAAAGCTTCAGCTTGGGTTTTGCTGCTATGGTAATTTACTACCACACGTGCACCTTCCTGTATCAGGAGCTGGGTAATGGCTAGACCCAATCCACGTGCACCACCAGTCACAAGGACAATTTGATCACGAATTTGCATTGCTTATATCCGCCTGAGAATCATTCGGGCTAACATAACAGCAATAGGGCTGAAAGCAAAGTGATGTAAGGTTTTAGAGCTGCTCTATCGCGCAAATGAGTCAATGCCTTCTTTGATCAGGAGAAAGCAGCCCGAGCTGAAGAGCAAGCCTAAGACAATCTGTTTAAAACGTAATTCTGAAATTTGATGAAACAGACGTGCGCCTAAAATAGCGGGAATACTTACAGCTAGAATCAGTACCGCCATATAGGGAAGGTGAGTCTGATTTAAGGGGCCTTGCAGTAAATAGGCGGCTAAGGTAAACACCTGTATGGCAAAATTAAAATGACGCAATATGTAGCGCTGCTGTTCTTTCGGCAGCTGTTTCAGCATTAACCAGGCAGATGGTACAGAACCACAGAATCCCCCTAAACCTCCTAAAATGCCACCAACCAAACCAATCCCTGCATCCGCAGTTTTACCTGAATGTTGAATCAATTTAATCTGTGGATTAAGCAACATCAGTGGACACCAGATCACGAGAAATATACCAAGAAAAATACGAAAAGTGCCCGCTTCAACGATATTCAGTAACCAGGTACCGAGTGGGACACCGATCAGACCTGCAATTAAATAAGGTAGATATAAGGTTCGGTGCAGATGAGGAAGTTTAGGCTCATTAAATAATGAAATGAGGTGACTCCACACCGAGGCAAAAACCACTAAGGGTGCAGCAAGTTGAGGACTCAATCCCCATACCCAGAATGACATGGCAATTAATGCAAAAGCAAAACCGGTAAGTCCCTGTACAAATCCTGCGATAATTGCACCAAGAATAAAGAGTAGCCAGGTCATAAAAATCAGGGTATTGGAAAAGTTTGTAGTATTCAAAATATGGCTAGAAAAACCAAGCAGATCCTTAGCTGTATTTATGCGGATCTAAGTCTAAATATGCATAAATGATTTTTATTAAATCCGAGACAAATCCTTTAATTAAGTATGGAA
Organism: Acinetobacter sp. NIOH-H-8; assembly: GCF_046635365.1. Classification (NCBI taxonomy): domain Bacteria; kingdom Pseudomonadati; phylum Pseudomonadota; class Gammaproteobacteria; order Moraxellales; family Moraxellaceae; genus Acinetobacter; species Acinetobacter sp. NIOH-H-8. The sequence goes on along the minus strand of NZ_JBHDVN010000039.1, from coordinate 20,518 downwards.
AATGAACAAAATCATACAAGAGTGCAACAATGGCTCCGCGTACTCTTCATGAAATCACTTGATACTAATTAAGGGCGGTATAGAGGTGATGAACATGAAAAAAATGATATTACTGTCATCTGTATTGGCAGTAGCGCTAACAGGCTGTGTGGTTGATCCTTGGGATGAAGGTTATCGCGGTCATCATGATCGTAATGGACATGATGATCGGGATCGTGGTGATAAGGACTGGAAAAAACATAAAGATCATCGTGACTGGAAACGTGACAGAGGCGATCGGGATTGGCGTCGTAATCGTTAATCGTTACCTTCCATTTATGAAAAAGGATTCCTTTAAGGAATCCTTTTTTATTTAAGTATTTAATATAAGTAGGTCTTAGGCCGCTTTTTTCTGATACAGCCCTGCGCGTACTGTACCGGCTTTGGTATTTTTAACTAAACGCCATGAACTTGGTAACTTCAATGTACTCAGTTCACGATCGGCTTCTACATAGATAAAACCATCTTCTTTGATCAGTGGATCAGCTTGAGCAGCCAGAGTTTCCCATAGATCCAGACTATAAGGAGGGTCTAGAAAGACCAGATCAAACTGCTGTTTCAGGCTGGTTAATGCTTGTTGTGCTGTCGCAACTTTAAGTTGCGCACGTGCTTTGGTGACTTTGAGTAATTCCAGATTTTGGGTGAGGAATTGTGCCTGAGTACGATCCGGCTCAATCATCACCACTGAAGCTGCACCACGTGATAATGCCTCAAAAGATAAAGCACCTGAACCGGTACACAGATCCAAGACACAGGCATTCTGGACATCCCACATTAGCCAGTTAAATAAAGTTTCACGCACACGGTCAGGTGTAGGACGTAATCCTTCGATATTGGCAAAAGCCAATTGACGGCGTTTCCAGTCACCACCAATAATTCTAAGTTGGTTTTTCATGAATTATTCCTGATCGTCATTGGCTGAAGGGGTAGAGCGAGAAGTTGCAGGTTGCGGATTGTTTGGCTGTGCGTGGGTCGCCTGACCGCCTTCTTGGGTTGGGGTCGCATTCGGATCAGCACTTAACAGATTCGGTCCACTTGGCAATTCGCCCGGTTTAATACCTGCTGTCATGAGACCGCCACTAATTTGATGACCGGCAGGGTGAATCGGATTTTTATCGCGAGACAGTAACCAGTAGTCAAATAACGGTTTAGCCAGTTGCGCAGCAGAACCCCCATGTCGGCCATTTTCCCAGACAACGACTACTGCAATTTCAGGGGCTTCAGCAGGTGCAAAACCAACAAATAGACCATGATCCAGCTGGCGTTCAGTCAGCAGGGCTTCATTATAGCGCTTACCTTGGGCAATACTTTTTACCTGTGCCGTACCGGTTTTACCTGCGATTTGATACATCGGCGTGCGGATTCCGCGACCTGTCCCTGACTGAACCACATCGATCATCGCATCACGCATTTTGATCCAGTCATCTGGTTGACCATTAAAGTCGATTTTACCATTAGGGGCATTATGTACTGTAAAAGGTTTGGCACCTTTACTTTCACGCAGTACGTGAGGCGTAACATGTGAGCCTTGATTTGCTGTAATAGCAGTTGCCATGGCGAGCTGTAATGGTGTGGCGGTAAAGGCACCCTGACCAATACTCACCGAAATGGTTTCACCACGTGACCATTTGGATTTACGGGTACGCATTTTCCATTCAGGACTTGGGTATAGGCCAGAGCTTTCACTTGGCAGATCGACACCAGTTTTTTCACCAAAGCCAAACTGGCGCATCCATGTGTTCATTTTTTCAATGCCCATACGGAACGACAAAATGTAGAAGAAGGTATCGCACGAGACCACTTGCGATTTATGCAAGTTGACTACGCCGTGTCCTGACTTTTTCCAGTCGCGGAATTTATGCGAATCGCCCGGAAGTGTGAAATAGCCGGGATCGGAAATTGCTGTATCCCAATCGACCAGGCCATAATGAAGGCCACCCAGGCCAAACATCGGTTTAATGGTCGAACCTGGAGGATAGGCCCCTTGAACAGCACGGTTATAGAGTGGTTGATCTAAACTGTCACGAAGACCTGAATAATCTTTGCTACTAATCCCAGTGACAAATAAATTAGGGTTAAAACTTGGACTGGAAACCAGCGCCAGAATTTCACCTGTACGTGGGTCAATCGCGACAATAGCACCACGACGACCGGCCAGTTGTTCAGTGGCAATGGTTTGTAGACCATAATCTAGTGATAAGTACAGATCATTACCGCGTACCGGCTCTTTACGGCCTAAGTAGCGCAGGACATTACCGAAAGCATCAGCTTCTACCGACTCATTCCCTGGCACACCATGTAAGAGATCTTCATAGTATTTTTCTACCCCTATTTTCCCGATCAGGTTAGACCCGGCATAGAGATCCTTATCAATTTCTTTGAGTTCTTTGTCATTAATACGGCCGACATAACCAATCACATGCGCGAAAAGTTCACCATGCGGATAGTAACGGGTCATCTGCGTTTCAATATTGACGCCCGGAAATAGATATTTCACCTCACTAAAACGGGCAATATCATTTTCATTCAGATTCAGCTTGATCGACACGCGTTCAGTTTTACGCGCCGTCTTGATTCGTACCTGAAAACGTTCAATATCTTCTTCGGTTAATTCCAGAATCGGTGTAAGACGTTTCAGCGTATCATCAATATCCTGAACATCGGCGCGGCTTAAGGTAGCTGTAAAAACTGGGTAATTGTCGGCAAGCAGAATACCGTTACGATCATAAATATAACCGCGTGCTGGCGCTAAGGGCTGCAGACGAATACGGTTCTGGTCAGAAGCCGTAGAGAAGGTTTCAAAATTAAAAATTTGCAAATAAGCATAGCGGCTGACCAGCAGCAGCATAAAGAAAATCACAATACCTACAGAGATCCAGACCCGACTGCTATAGATGCGCTTTTCTTGTTGTGCATTTTTTAAAGGAAAGTGCTGCTTCATACGCGATCGACTTAAGACCAGAGGGAAAGGAATCAAAGTGGAGTATTCTAGCGCAACTGTACGGGATTTGATAATGGAAAACTGGCTGTAGCAATTCCTGTGTTTAAACTTTGACTTTGCAGACATGAAAATTGTAAAGTGCTGTGTACAAGAGTTTTAATAATTCTGATAAAGTCAAAATTAAATAAATATAGGACTCTACCAAAAACTATAATTAAGGAAGATGGTGAAGGAATGAACAAAGTTTACCCTTTGTTGGCATTTGCATTCTTTGCAAATGGGGTATATGCACATGATCAAGTGAATAATACGACAAACAGAACTGAGGATCGTGAGCCTAAAGCATTTAATGTTGGGGTCGGTTTTACCCAGAAACTTATCCATCTAAACACTGAATGGGTGAATCCTTATGGGATTGCTTATGTGAAAGGTGGTGCTTTTCTCAACGATGATCGTACAGTTGGAGCACAAGTTGGCTTTCGTTATCCTGCACACCTCACCGGCAAGGACAAAAATGGTTATTATGTAGGGGCTTATGCCGGTCATATCGATAGCAAACAGGTTGATGGCAAATACGAAAGCCGTTTAGGTGGGGGCATTGATCTGGCGTATGTTTTGCTTAGTTCAGAACGGATCAGCAGTTTTAGTATCGGTATTGGGGCGGGGGAGAAATTACAGGACAGTAATGGTCGCGTTGTAGCCGAAACTGAACCCAGACTACAATTCTCCTATACTTTAAGTATCGGTTTATAGACAAAATATTCAACTTTATTAATACCTGTATTCTGTGAACAAAAAATTAAATATGGAATTTATGCATGCTTGAGTACGTCAATGAATTGTGGCAAGCCTTCTTGAATCGCCCAGATTTTTGGGCAGTGCTCAGCATTATCCCGGTGACCGCATTCGTAACATGGGCTCACGTGTGGATGGCGCTAAAAATGGTGTTTTATCCAATTAATTTTTGGGGTTTTCATGTCGGGCCTGTTCCTGTTGGCTGGCAAGGTATTGTGCCGCGTAAAGCTGGAAGAATCTCAGGAATTATCACGGATAATACCTTGTCTAAATTGGGTTCTATCCAAGAGTTCTTGCAGGCAATGGATCCGGATGATATGGCACGTATTATCGGGGAACAGGTCGGTTTTGAACTGGAACATCTGATTGATGAAGTCATGATGGACCGAAATGCGGTGTTATGGGAAAACTTGCCTTATTCAATCAAGCGCCGTATTTATGCCCAAGCCCATAAACAGCTGCCACAGGTATTAAAAGAATTGGTGACTGAACTGACCATGAACGTCGAGTCACTGGTCGATATGCGCGACATGGTGGTCAGTCAAATGGAAGGCGATCGTCGTTTAATGGTGCGCATGTTCCTGAAAGTCGGACAGAAAGAAATCAACTTTATCTGGCATATCAGTGCCCTGATCGGGATGTTCTTTGGCCTGTTCCAGATGGTGGTCTGGTTTTTGGTGCCATGGCACTGGACCGTACCGTTCTGGGCTGCTATCTGGGGCTTCCTGACTAACTGGATTGCGATCTGGATGGTATTTAATCCGGTAGAACCGCATTATATTAAATACCCGCAATTCTTTAAGCGTACAGCCGATCACAGATTCCCTTGGATTAAGCCGGTAATTCCAAGAATTGGCACCTATAACATACAAGGCGCATTTATGAAACGTCAGGAGGAAGTTTCTGACGTATTTGCAAGTGTGGTCACAGAAGATCTGATTACGCTAAAATCGATCATGACAGAAATGATGTATGGTGGTAAAAAAGATAAAACCCGCCGTATTGTCAAACGTCATATTAACGAAATTATGGAAACACCGCTGGTTCGGACCTCTTTACAGTTGTCTTTAGGACCAAAAGAGTATGCAAAACTCAAGACAGACTTGATCGATCGCTCGATTGAAATTACGATGGTGCCTGTAAGCGACCCTGCGTTTAATGCGAGCCGTGCACAGAAAATCTATCAAATGTTTAGAGACCGCATACGTGATTTGACGCCTAACGAGTTTCAGAATCTATTACGTCCTGCTTTTCAGGAAGATGAATGGATCTTGATTGTCCTGGGGGGAGTTACCGGTTTTGTTGCGGGTTTAATCCATTTGTTTGTGGCTTTCTTATAATTAGATGCCAAAGAGCAGCACACGTTTTGGTCGTGTGCAGCTGGGTATCTTATACATAGTTAAAAAAATGAGGATGTTTATATATGCGCATTATCTTACTCGGACCACCTGGAGCAGGTAAAGGTACACAAGCTCAGTTGATCTGTAAGCGCTACAATATCCCACAAATTTCAACCGGTGATATGCTCCGTGCTGCAATTCGTGAAGGAACTGAATTAGGTCTACAAGCTAAAAGCGTCATGGACAATGGCGGTTTGGTTTCTGATGAATTGATCATTGGTCTGGTCAAAGAGCGTATTGCACAACCTGACTGTGCAAATGGCTGCATCTTTGATGGTTTCCCACGTACGATTCCTCAAGCTGAAGCGCTGGAAAAAGAAGGCATTGCAATTGATCATGTGATTGAAATTGATGTGCCGGATGAAGAAATCGTTCAACGTCTATCTGGTCGTCGTCAACACCCGGCGTCTGGTCGCGTTTATCACATCGTTTACAACCCGCCAAAAGTGGAAGGTAAAGATGATGAAACTGGTGAAGATCTGGTACAACGTCCAGATGACCAGGAAGAAACTATTCGTCGCCGTTTAGGTTCATACCACACAGAAACTGAACAGCTGGTTGGCTTCTATCAAGGCCGTGCAGCTTCAGGCGAAAATGCACCGACTTATGACAAGTTAAATGGTCTACGTCCAATCGAAGAAGTTCAAAAAGATCTTTTCGCGATTCTGGATCAAGCAAAATAATCGGTTTCCGATCATTTTGACTTTCAAAGAGCCCTAAGTCATATTAGGGCTCTTTTTATTGTATTGTTCAAAAGGATCTGCTGTGAAATTTGCTGTATTGGGATTGATGATTGTATTTCTGGCAGTACTGTTTGCGCTGTTCTATGTCAGCGTCAAGATGCTGAAAAAAGTACGTCAGGAAGAACGTGCTGAGAATGTGGGTAAGGTGCCTGAGCGTCAGCTGCATCCCAAATTACAGGCCGAGCTTGAGCAAAAGCGCAAACAAGAACAGGCTGAGCAAAATAAAAAATAAAAAACTTTTCGAGTACTTAAATTAAAAAGCTGAACCTAGCGTTCAGCTTCAATATTTTTCACCGGAATTGCGCGACCTGCGCCAAATTCAAAACGGTCGGGCCAATTGCAGACATCGGCGACCACACATTCATGACACTTCGGTTTACGTGCGATGCAGCAATAGCGGCCATGTAAAATCAGCCAGTGATGTGAATCAATAATAAATTCTTTTGGAATCACTTTGACCAGACGATGCTCGACCTCAAGCACGTTTTTACCCACCGCCAACCCGGTACGGTTACCAACACGAAAGATATGCGTATCCACAGCCATGGTCGGTTGGCCAAAGGCGGTATTTAGCACCACATTCGCTGTTTTGCGTCCTACACCCGGTAAAGCTTCCAGATCTGCACGATTGTCCGGTACTACGCTGTTATGCTTCTTGATTAACATTTCACAGGCTTTAATGACGTTCACAGCTTTGGAATTATACAGGCCAATCGTTTTGATATATTCCTTCAGCCCATCCACACCGAGTGCATAAATTGCTTCCGGTGTATTGGCGACTGGAAACAGTTTGTCTGTGGCTTTGTTGACGCTGACATCGGTAGCTTGAGCAGAGAGCGTGACTGCGACCAGCAACTCAAAAGGACTGGAATAATTTAGTTCGGTTTTCGGATTGGGACGCTGTTCACGCAGGCGCTCAAAGAAAGTCTGAATCTGTTTTTTAGTCATGTTTTTTACAGGCTTAGCTGTTACTGTAGTCATGATCTTATCCCTGTAAAGCCTGTAATTGCTGCGTCAGTTCTTCAAGTTGCAGACGTTTGCGTGCATCCTCACGAACAGAAAGCTGTTTTTCTAACTTTTTGATTTGTGTGCGTAATTTAGCAAGCTCAATCGTGGTTTTGGCATCAAGTGTAACCACTTCATCTGCTGGTTTTTTCACGATTTTAATGACAGGAACCTGATCGACCTGAGCAGAGAACTGGGCAAATAGGGCAGTATTAATCTCGGCACGAACGACAGGTCCCTTACGGTCGATGCGACGTTTTTCTTCGCGTTGAATATGCGCATAGTAACGTTTACGCAAATCATCCTGTTCAGCAATACGCTGAGCTTCAGTTGGTAAAGGCTGAAGATCTTCGACCAGATCAATACAGTCTACCGGGCAAGGCGGAATGCAGAGTTCACAGCCGGTACACAAGTCAGTGAGCACGGTATGCATCAATTTGCCTGAGCCAATAATCGCATCGACCGGGCAGACACTAATGCATTTGGTACAGCCAATGCATTCATCTTCACGAATGATGGCTTTCATGCGCTGAGGACGACCATCCGCCTGAATGGGCCAGACACTTTCTTCAGCAGGCAGTTTAGAACGATTTAACAATGCTGCCAGAGCATCAGCGACTGGCTGTCCACCTGGTACACATTTATTGGCATCTTCGCCCTCAGCAATGGACTGAGCATAGGGCAAGCAGCCATCACGATGACCACATAAACCGCACTGGGTTTGGGGCAATAAAGCATCAATAGACTGGACTAGAGAGATCTGCGAATTCATGAATAACCTAGGCTGCTCGGGCTGAGCCTTAGAGTGAATGAAACAAAATATGTCAATTTAACAATTTTAACATGTTTTTAAGGAACTAAGTTATGCACGATTAAAGGTCACTTTGTGCATTATTATCAGGCATAAATTAACAATTAAGTATTGATTCAATTGGCATTTAATTACACAGAAAAAATATTCATAATCAATATAAATAATTGTTATCAAATTAAATTTAAACTATTTTTCAAAAAAGTATTGTAGATTAGTTACAAAAGATATTTAATATTTTGCGCCAAAATTTAACATTGATTGTAAATTTGACCAATTTTGATCCATTTTCTGCTGAGGATTAAGCGTTGAAATACAACACACTTAATGAGTTCCTAGATTACGTAAAATCACGTGATGCACATCAACCCGAATTTCTTCAAGCTGTAGAAGAAGTGATGACCAGTTTGTGGCCATTCATTGAAAAGAATCCACAATACGCAGCACATGGTTTACTAGAACGTCTAGTTGAACCTGAGCGTGCGATCCAGTTCCGTGTTGCTTGGGTAGATGACCAAGGTCAAACACAGGTTAACCGTGCGTTCCGCGTACAGTACAACTCAGCGATTGGTCCATTCAAAGGTGGTATGCGTTTCCACCCGTCAGTGAACCTTTCTATTTTGAAATTCCTCGGTTTCGAGCAAACTTTCAAAAATGCCCTGACTACATTGCCTATGGGCGGTGGTAAAGGCGGTTCTGATTTTGACCCTAAAGGCAAATCAGAAGGCGAAATCATGCGTTTCTGCCAAGCGTTAATCATCGAGCTTTATCGTCATCTTGGTTCTAATACAGATATTCCAGCGGGTGATATCGGTGTGGGTGGCCGTGAAGTTGGCTACATGGCGGGTATGATGAAAAAACTCAGCAATGACACTTCATGTGTATTCACTGGTAAAGGCCTGACTTTTGGTGGTTCTCTGGCTCGTCCAGAAGCAACTGGTTACGGTACAGTGTATTTCGCTGAAGAAATGCTGAAAACTCGTGGCGAAAGCTTCAAAGATAAAGTGGTCACTATCTCCGGTTCTGGTAACGTTGCGCAGTACGCTGCTGAAAAAGCAATGTTCCTGGGTGCTAAAGTTGTTTCTCTATCTGACTCTGCGGGTACTGTTCACGTTAAAGATGGTTTCACTGAAGAACTTCTTGCTGAAGTAATGGAACTGAAAAACATTAAACGTGGCCGTATCTCTGAATTCGCGTCTAAACACGGTTTTGAATACCTTGAAGGTCAACGTCCTTGGGGTATCAAATGTGATATCGCGCTTCCATGTGCAACTCAAAACGAACTTGATGCGAATGATGCAGCAGCGCTTCTTGCAAACGGCGTAATCTGTGTTGCTGAAGGTGCGAACATGCCTTCTACACTTGAAGCAGTTGAGAAATTCGTTGAAGCGAAAATCCTTTATGCTCCAGGTAAAGCATCTAACGCCGGTGGTGTAGCAACTTCTGGTCTTGAAATGTCTCAAAACGCATTGCGTTTAGGCTGGACTTTCGAAGAAGTTGACGAGCGTCTGCACGCGATCATGAAAGAAATTCACCGCAACTGTGTGAAATACGGTACTAAAGAAGACGGTACTGTAAACTATGTAGACGGCGCAAACATCGCTGGCTTCGTAAAAGTTGCTGATGCAATGCTTTCTCAAGGCGTATTCTAAGTCTGACTGAGTTTAAGCTTGAAAAAAACCGAGGTGAATGCCTCGGTTTTTTTATGTTCAGATTTTATCTTTAAAGAGTGCCTTTGACTGTTTCACGCTCTACAGCCATGTCAAATACATAGGCATATTTAGACTGATCAGCTGCCGGATTTTTGATTTCATAGCGTTTTACCCGAATAATCTGACGCTCATTCGGTGTATGCTGAAAACCTTCAATCTGATCATAGAATAAAGTCCAGTCTTTATCGACCTGAGTCTTTAAGCCTTTTCCATCATATTTGATTTCTTTCACCTGTAAGCAGGTTTGCTGAGCTACACCCGTACAGGCTTTAGTCTGTGGCGAAACTTCCAGGAAAATGGTTTCTGCCTGACCTTGGTATTTGGTTTCCGGTGTCATTTTTCCGGTAAAGACATATTTTTGGCCATTAGCTGCAGTAATACTCAGTTTTGGCTGATTGGAATCACTTAGATCCAAACTAAACGGAATATCACGCTTTTGCAGAAGCTGGCTGATAAAACGTTCCTGTTCCATTAATGGTGCATCACACGCCATCATGGTACCCATCATGTCACCTGTACTCAGGGTATTATCTTTAACAGTCCAGCTCGTGCCAAGGCCATTACAGCCAGAAGCGACACTCAGTCTGCCTTGCTGATCAAAGCTCAGAACAATCGGGCGTTGCAGCCCACGATCAAGTTCCCAGGTATAAGCGGGCAAAATTTGTGTAGGTGTTTTTAATGTGGTGGATAGAGTAGAAATAGCCGGATCTCCTGAAGTAGCAGGAAGATGAGAAGATTGACATGCAGTTAAAGCAAAAGGGAGCAGGGCAAGCGCAAAAATACTGAATTTCATTGGTTTATATTCTATGTACTAAAGTTTCAACGTGATTATAATCAAGAGATTAACAAAAAATATGGATACAAATCGTAGCTTTTGCTAACAAAATGTATCCAAATTAAAAAGTCGGATATTAAATGGTTGGAGTTAACTGTCAGTCAAAACGGTAGATATCCATCCCCAAAGCGCCCATCGTAAAACTGCTATGTACGATACTGAATCGGTTTCCGGTGCCCATAGCAAAGAATAGCGGGGCAAAGTGTTCCAGCGTTGGGTGATTACGTTTTAACTGAGGAATAGACTGCCAGTCCAGAACGGCATCAAAATCGCTATGGGTTAATTTATTGGCCACATAGTTGCGGAAGGCCGATGCCCATTCCGGAACTTCATCGCTATTTCCCTGCCAGGACAATTCACGCAAATTATGAGTAATGCTCCCTGACCCGATCAGGAAAACCTGCTGCTCACGAAGGGGCGCCAACGTCTGGCCAATCTTGTAAATCTCTTCTGCACTCATCGACATTGGTAAAGAAATTTCAACCACCGGGATATCTGCTTCCGGATACATATGTAATAGCGGCATCCAGACGCCATGATCACGCGGACGGGTGCTGTTGGCATGTGCAGAGAAGCCGGCATTGGCCAATAAGCCCAAGACTTGCTCAGCCAGCTCTGGATTGCCAGGAGCAGGATAGCGTAACTCATATAACTCAGGTGGAAAGCCACGGAAGTCATGCCAAGTTTCAGGACGAATACCTGTATTGACTTCCAGAGCTTCACTTTCCCAATGTGCCGACATAACAATAATGGCAGTTGGACGTGGCAGATTCAGGCTTAAACGGTGCAATGCCGGGCCAACCTGCTCAGGATTGAGCGCGAGCATGGGAGAGCCATGAGAAATAAATAAGCCGGGCAAAGTCTGTAAGTTCATAAGTCAAACCACATTAGTTCAATGTTTTAATCATGCAATAAAAAGGGAAGCAAAAGCAGAGGTGATTATTCAACAAAACGTTGCATAATCAGAACGCATCAACAGATCAGCCTGCACGGTGATAAGGATGATTATGGTTGATGCTCATGGCGCGATACAGTTGTTCAATCAGCATTACACGGACTAGCGGATGTGGCAAGGTGAGTTTAGATAGGGACCAATGCCAGGCTGCTGCTTTGCGGACTGCTTCAGAATGGCCATCTGGCCCACCAATCGCCAAGGCAATATCATGACCTTCCAGCATCCAGCCTTTCATGGTTTCAGCCAGTTTTTCCGTACTAAACTCACGGCCACCGACTTCTAGTGCAATCAGGACTTCATTCTGTTTTAAGGCATTTAAAATACTGTCACCTTCAATATTTCGGTATTTCAGAATATCGGCTTCAGAATCGTTTTTGCCCCGTTTTGCCATTGGCAATTCAACCACCTGAGTCTGTACAAAAGGCTGAATACGTTTGAAATAGTCTTCAAAGCCTGTCAGCACCCAAGCCGGCATTTTCTGGCCGATGGTTAAGATACGGATTTTCATAGAACTGGATCAATAATTAGATACTTCATTATAACGATCAAACAACACGAAGTTGAGCTAGGGAAACAAATTGAAATTGAAATCATGAATTTAATGTTGCTTTAATATACATGATTCAAGTATCCGCTTGATAATAAAGGAATGGATAATAAGAAATGCGGACCAGTTTCATTATTAAAAGATATTGTACTTTTCTACTAATTATTCTCGGTTTAACCAATTCAGGCATGAGCTTTGCTACGCCTGCAAATTTTTCCTCCAAACAGGCACAGCCAGAATATCTGGAACTTTTTATCAAACAGATTATCAGTGTAGATGAATACCGGAATTTTAAAAATACCAGTGAATTAAACCGAGTTTCAGCCTGGCTCAAGGAACAGATGCGTCTGCTTGGCATTCCATGCCAGTTCCAAAACTATATTGTAAATAGCCTAAGCTATAGAAATGTGGTGTGTCAACTGAATGCCAAAGCCAAAACCAAACTGGTTATTGGCGCGCATTATGATGTCTTTAGTGACTTGTATGGAGCAGATAACAATGCTTCTGGTGTAGCAGGGGTACTGGAAACAGCCCGATTACTGGCCTTACAAAAGTCAAAACTCAAACATAATATCGAGTTCGCTTTCTATACACTGGAGGAGCCGCCCTATTTCAAGACTGAACATATGGGAAGCTATCTACATGCCAAAGCTTTAAAGACCCAGAAAAAGAAAGTGAAAGGTGTCATTATTCTGGATTCTATTGGCTATTATGATGAAAATCTGGTGCAGACCTATCCCACAGGTTTGAAATGGATCTATCCACGGCATGGGAACTTCATTGCTGCGATTGGACATCTGGCATCAGCCGGTTTGACAGGAGATTACTGCACGTCCATGCAACGTTTCAAGCGTCTGGACTGTCAGCGTTTTATTAGCCCAGCATTCGCTCAGGACATGAATTTTTCTGGTTATCTGAATTATGCCAAGTTTAACTATTCAACCATGTTGATTACAGACACAGCGCATTATCGTAATCCTTACTACAATACCGAGCAGGATACCTTAGATAAACTGGATCTGACCAAGATGGCTCAGGTCGTGAATGGTTTGGTCGATATGGTGATTCGCCTTTAAAATTATCCCCGCCTAAATACAAAAACACCCTGCCAGAGCAGGGTGTTTTTCAAAGCCTTTAGGTCTTAATGACGTGCAGCTTTAGCTTCTTCACTTGCTTTCACAATTGGTGGTTTCACCAGTGCTTTCGGCATATCGATCAAAGCCAGAGGTAAAATCTCATCAATCGATTTCACAGCTTTGATTTCTAAGCCTTCTTTTACATTTTCAGGAATTTCCGCAAGGTCGCGAACGTTTTCCTGTGGAATGAACACCAGTTTGATGCCACCACGGTGCGCAGCAAGCAGTTTCTCTTTCAGGCCACCGATACGCATTGCACGACCACTTAAGCTGGTTTCACCTGTCATCGCAATATCTGGACGAATCGCGATACCGGTGAATGCAGACACTAGGGCAGTGGTCAGTGCCAAACCTGCAGATGGGCCATCTTTCGGAGTCGCACCTTCTGGTAAATGCACGTGCACATCAGTTTCTTCAAAGCGGGAAGCTTCGATACCTAATTCAGCCGCACGGGTACGAACGACAGTCATGGCAGCGGTAATCGATTCTTTCATTACATCACCAAGTGAACCGGTGGTAATGAATTTCCCTTTACCAGGTACTGCTGCAACTTCAATAGTCAGTAACTCACCACCCACTGAAGTCCAAGCCAAGCCATTTACGCGGCCGATTTGAGCTTCTTCTTCTGCCATGCCGTAGTCAAATTTATGTGGACCCAAGTAATCTGGAAGATTACCCGCATTCACTTCAACCTGAAGATTTTTAGCTTTCTTGCTAACTGCTTCTTTCACTACCTTACGTGCAATTTTAGACACTTCACGTTCAAGGTTACGAACACCGGCTTCACGAGTATAACGACGCACGATGTCACGAATCGCTTCTTCATGCACAGTCAACTCTTTAGCACGTAAACCATTGTTCTTGATTGCTTTAGGAACAAGGTAACGGTCAGCAATGTTAACTTTCTCTTCTTCGGTATAGCCAGGCAGACGAATCACTTCCATACGGTCCAAGAGGGCTTCAGGAATATTCATGCTGTTGGCAGTACAGATGAACATCACTTCTGACAGGTCAAGGTCCAAATCAAGATAGTGATCATTGAACTTGTTGTTCTGTGATGGATCAAGTACTTCAAGCATCGCAGAAGCTGGATCACCGCGGTAGTCTTGAGCCATCTTGTCAATCTCATCGAGCAAGAACAGCGGGTTTTTCACGCCAACTTTGGTCAATGACTGCACGATCTTACCTGGCATCGCACCAATGTAGGTACGACGGTGACCACGAATTTCTGCTTCGTCACGTACACCACCTAGGGCCATACGGACAAACTCACGGCCAGTCGCTTTGGCAATCGATTCACCCAAGGAAGTTTTACCTACACCTGGAGGACCAACTAGACACAGGATTGGACCGCGTAATTTTTTCACGCGAGACTGAACCGCCAGATATTCCACAATACGGTCTTTGACATCATCCAGACCATAGTGATCGGCATCCAGGATTTCCTGAGCTTTATTCAAGTTAATGCTAACTTTGCTGGCTTTGTTCCATGGCGTATCTAGAATCACTTCTAGATAGTTGCGAACTACCGCAGCTTCGCTAGAGGCTGGTTGCATTGCTTTGAGTTTACGGAACTCAGATTCCGCTTTTTTACGCACATGCTCAGGCAGATCAGCTTCAGCCAGACGTTTTTCGATTTCCGCAACGTCATCTTCCGCACCGCCATTCATATCGGAAAGCTCGCGCTGAATGACTTTCATTTTTTCATTCAGGAAGTATTCACGCTGGTTTTTTTCCATCTGGCGTTTAACAGAGTCATGCAAAGTCTGTTCGATCTGCTGTTCTTCAGACTGTTGCAGTAGATAAGTCATCAACTCAGTTAAATGTGCATCGAACTCGTCATATTCCAGGAATTTCTGTTTCACTTCGATATTCAAAGGAACACGGGTCGCTACGAAGAATAACAGTTGCAACAAGTCTTCGATTTTATTCGCAGCTGCAATCAGCTCACGAGCATTACGAAGTTTTGCTTCAGCATACTGAGCGAACAGGGCACGCAGCTCCTGCAAGCGCGTAGCTTGAGTTGTTTCATCGACTGACACAGTCATTGGGCTAAGTTCATGCTCAGCAGTCAAATACTCATTTTCATCAATGATGGTTTTGAGCTTGGCACGATACAGTCCCTCAATCAGGACTTTAATACAGTTTTCATCATTTTCGTGATTCACAACTTGCACAATCTTCGCGACAGTACCGTATTGATATAAGTTGTCGTGATCAATTTCTTCTGTAAGCGAATCTTTTTGCGCAACTACAAATACTAGATTGTCACTGTTACGAGCCACATCAACTGCATTGATCGATTTTTCACGACCGACAAATAGCGCAATTTGCATGTGTGGGTACACCACCACATCACGTAGCGCCAAAAGTGGTAATACACTTGGAACCTGAGGCTCTAAGGTTTCTTGATTCATAATAATTTCAGACATGGGCACTCCTAATGAGTGACAACGGTGTTGCCATGTTTTTAATAGTGATGGGTAATTTAAAAATTACAAGGGCTATAGCGACTAAATTGTATAAAAAATGACTAATTATGTGATTTTAAAGTACTTATGTATTTGGAAATACATTGTTTAACGCTTAAAACGTTGTAAAAGTGTAGGCGTAAGCAGGGCATCTAGAGGCTGGTCCCAAACTTCTCGGGTTAAAGGCTGTGGTATCAGCTGAAAGTCATGTGCTAACCCCAGACGAAAAGGACGGTGCGGTGCTGTTGCCAGCGTACGATCATAATAGCCACCACCCATACCAATTCGGGTGCCATATTGATCACAGGCTAATAGTGGCATAACTAAAAGATCTAGTTTTGAGACATGCAGACCACGTGTAGCCATGGGTTCACGCATTCCCAACCGATGATGAGCAAAACGCTGGGAACGATATTGATTCTGGCTGATTTCTACCCAAGTGAGTTGCTGGTTCATATTGCAAATATTTGGGAGATAAACCTGTTTATGGTGCTTAAAGCAGTATTCAATCAGTGCCTGAGTCCGAACCTCACCGAAAGCATCCAGATAAACCCCCACAGATTTGCTTGCATGAAATTCTGGCAAAGTCCGAATCATATTTAAGATACGTTGTTGAGTCTGTTTCTGGGTAAATCGAGAGAGTTGACGGCGCTGTTTACGTAGCTGTTTGCGAAGTTCGGAAAGATTCATCGTCGTCATAAATATGGTCTTCAGGATTTTAAGGCATTAGATTAATAAAATGCCATAACTTAAATAGAGGGTAGCAACATAACGAGTATTATAGGCATCTGTATGAATTTTTGATTAAATTTTAAAAATAATAAAACACGAATCATTAATTGATTGATCTGTAATTAGATCTAGTCAACTTTTTAAAAGACGAAAAAAGATACGGGTATAGGACGCTAAACCAAGAAAAATATAATAAATTTGAGCTTTAGAAAAGAAGATAAATGATGAAATATTTTGAGAAAAATAGAAGCACTCCGAGGATGCCGCTGCATGTCATTACCCTTGAACCCTAAAGTTCAAGGTGGACGAGACGCATACTTGCTGGGTTTCCCATACCGGATGGGCATACACTCTAAATATGCAGAACTCAATCCTAAGATTTAAATATCGGCTCAGGGGAATCTGACCCGCTGGCGAACATCTCAGAGTTAGACTAAGTATAAACGATAATGCTGATGTGGCAACACTATGCTGTTCGTGAACTGTAAACAGTTTAGTCGAACGCCCGAAGTTTAAACAAAAAACTCGCTTATTCAGTTAGTTCTTCAACTTCTTCTAAAATAGTTTGTAACAAACGTTCGCAGTGCGCATATTGTTGCAGGGATTTATTCATCGTCAATACTTCCTGCATCAGTTCCAGTGCCACCATAATGATCAGTTTACTTGGTTCCATACGAGGGGCTTTACGGCGAAATTCATCGTATTTTTCATTGAGTAATTGCGCTGCACGTTGTAGTTCATCCTGCTGATCTGCAGTGGAGGCCAGACGGAAACTATGACCCAATACCTTTAAGTCGATTGCGATTTGTTCATTCATGATGAAGCTTCCTCAGTCACTTCAGTAGGATGGGCCAATTGCTGAATTTCCTGTGCATTTTGATCCTGGGCTGTTCCCAAAATTGCCAGACGTTGAATAATGGCTTCAACTTTAGCTTTGGCATTTTCATTTTTCTGGGTAAGACGTTCAGATTCCTGATTCAGCCGCTGAATTTCCTGCTGGGCATGACGCTGTTCCAGCAATAACTTTTCTTTCAGCACGCGTAACTCATTGCGTTCAGCCAGAATTTCCTGAAAACGGTTCTTAAGATCAGTACAACTTTTTTCCAGACGGCTATAACGATCTGCCAGTGCTGTAGCATCCTGGTTTAAA
Source organism: Acinetobacter sp. NIOH-H-8 (assembly GCF_046635365.1). Classification (NCBI taxonomy): domain Bacteria; kingdom Pseudomonadati; phylum Pseudomonadota; class Gammaproteobacteria; order Moraxellales; family Moraxellaceae; genus Acinetobacter; species Acinetobacter sp. NIOH-H-8. The sequence goes on along the minus strand of NZ_JBHDVN010000039.1, from coordinate 3,246 downwards.
TGCTGAAACTGGTTACGTGATTCTGTCAGTTGCTGATTGAGATTCTGGATTTCTTGTTGTTTTTGCGCAATAAAGCTATTTTTTTGTTCAATTTGAGTTTCATGTTGCACGCTTGAAGCCTCTTGCTTCTCCCGTAAACTGGTATTCTCACTTTCAAGTTGTGCAAGTCGCGTTTTTAAAACGCCAATATGCACTTGTAGACGCTGTAATTCTTCTAACATATCGAGGTCGCACAGTGTTGCAAACAAAGGTAATATATAAAGCAGTATAGAGATTGGATAAACGAATGCAAGACGATATTTCAGGTTGGTCAGAATGGTACCGCAATTTTTCCTCAATTGAAGAAATTTCTAGCCCAAGCGAACTGCATGGTTTGCTTACCGGAATTGTCTGTGTCACTCAGGCACCTTCAAGTGATGAATGGGTACAGATTCTAGAAACGCTAGATGTTCCTGAACTGAACCCTGAAGCATTAGAATTGTTAACGGGTGAGGCAGAAGACATATTTCATGCGCTGTCTGAAGATGAGCTGGATTATCTGCCATTACTACCAGATGATGAGCATAGCTTGGCTGAACGCGTTCAGGCATTGGCTGACTGGTGTGCAGGCGTAGTGCTTGGTTTCGGTCTGGCTTCAGGTCATATCCGTAATGATGAAATGGAACTGATTGAACATTTACAAGATGTTGCAGCTGTTGAGTTTGAAGATTCTGATGACGATGCCGAAGGCGAAGAAAGCTATCAGGAGCTGTATGAGTTTGTTCGTCTGATTCCGGTAAGCCTGTCCGTCGGCCGTAAGAAATTAGAAGTTGAAGAAACACCTTTATTGCAGAAATTCACGCAAAAAGCACCTACTCCAGCTTCTGCAACTGAAGCGCAATCTGTAGTTGAAATTTTCTCGCCGAAACGTCCGAGTTAAGTGCAAGCGGTTCTAGACAAAAATTAAAAAAAGGTTCTGAAAACCGGCATATTTTTTGCTGATTCTTCTCGTAAAGATGACGGTAAATTAAACTGACCTGTTTTCAGTACCAAATTTTAAATAACAGTAGTAATTGATAAGAAGTAAGGTGTAATGAAGAAACTGACTCAAGCCGATTTTCAGGAACGTCGTGACATCCTCGCAGGGGAAATGGGATTACGTAGTATCGCGATTATTGCCACCAGCCCGGTCGCCCTGCGTAACCGCGATGCAGATTATAAATACCGCGCGGACAGCAGTTTCTTTTACCTGACCGGATTTGCTGAGCCTGAAGCAGTTGCAGTAATTGAAACTTTTGATACTGAAGAAGAAGGCTATACTTATGGTCTGTTCTGCCGTGAACGTGATCGTGAAATGGAAATCTGGAATGGCTACCGGGCCGGAGTGAATGGCGCCGTTGATGATTATGAAGCAGACGAAGCCTATGCGATTGATCTACTGGATGAGGAAATCCTCACCAAGCTTCAGAACAAAGACAAGCTTTTCTACCGGATTGGACACAATGCCGAATTTGATGCACGTGTAGCTAAATGGATCGCAACAGCCAGTGGTGAAAGCCGCCGTGGTACTTCTGCACCGGCACAGATCATGCAGCTGGATCGTATCGTTGATGAAATGCGTTTGCATAAAGATGAAAATGAAATTGAACTGATGCAGCTTGCATCAGATATTTCTGCAGAAGCGCATACACTGGCTATGCAGAAAGTTCGTCCAGGCATGATGGAATATGCTTTAGAAGCTGAACTGAATTATGTCTTTGGTAAAAATGGCTGTGTACCATCCTACAACAGTATTGTCGGTGGCGGTGAAAATGCCTGTATTCTGCATTATGTGGAAAATGACAAAGAGCTGAAGGATGGTGATCTGGTTCTGATTGATGCTGCCTGTGAATATCAGTTTTATGCTTCGGACATTACCCGTACTTTTCCGGTGAATGGTAAATTTAGCCCAGAACAAAAAGCTTTATATAATGTCGTACTGGATGCACAGATTGCTGCCATCAATGCTGTTCAAATCGGGAATTCTTATAAAGAGCCGCATAATGTGGCGGTTCGCATTCTGGTTCAAGGTTTACTTGATCTGGGGATTATGCAGGGAGATCTTGAAGAAATTATCCAGACGGAAAGTTTCCGCCAGTTCTATATGCACGGTACTGGACATTGGCTCGGTATGGATGTACATGATGTAGGTACTTATAAAGCCAACGGTGAATGGCGTGCATATGAAGAAAGTATGGTCGTGACAGTTGAGCCGGGTCTTTATATTGCGCCAGATGATGAAACTGTAGATGTTAAATGGCGTGGTATCGGAATCCGGATTGAAGATGATGTAGTTGCTACCAAAAATGGCCCGTTGGTTTTAACTGCAAAAGTTGTGAAAACCGTGGAAGATATTGAAGCCTTAATGGCCAAAGCACGTGCTGCTTAAATAAAAGATATAAAAAAAGCCGGTGATCTCATCGGCTTTTTTATTATCATAGGAAAAAGCTAAAAATTGACTCATTAAGGAAATTAATTTTTCTAATATATTGATATTAAAATGAGTATTTATAAAATTTTAAGAAAAATGAAATAATTTCTTAGGGAATAAATTATCCAATGGCTACATAAAACAAAGATACTGTCGAGAAACATGAAAGACTTTTACTTACGTTAATCGCGACTTATTCAAATAAAATTAACTTTGTTAAAATTGAGAATTATAAGATGACAGGAATTCAACATAGCAATTGAGTTTTTAGCATCAAAGCAACATATTAATTCCGATTTCATTCTCATACTTAACCTGTTCCTCAAATAAACTCAAAGAAGAGCAGGAGAAAAATGATGAGACTAAATACGCTTGACTGGATTGCTTATGCTTTAGCGATTATTGGTGGCATCAACTGGGGTCTGGTTGGTGCGTTTAACTTTGATTTAGTCGCTGCCATCTTTGGTGAAATGAGTGCACTATCTCGAATTATTTATGTATTGGTTGGTTTGTCTGCCTTGTATCTGATCTATACTGGTACAAAATTGGGTCGACGTGATGTACATCATGAGTCTCAAGCTCGAGTAGTACGTTAACTGACTAAAAGTTAATTGAAGTCATTTATATTTTTTTAATTAACTGATTTCTATAACAGATTAGTTAATCTAAAAGGGCAGAGTAAAACTTGAAGTGCGACATAAACCACCTAATTAATTTAAAGGGTTTATGGAGTATATAAAATTGTCATACCATCATCTTAACTTTGAAGATCGTACTGCATTAATGCTTGAGTCAAG
>NZ_JBHDVN010000038.1:0-26495 GCF_046635365.1 Acinetobacter sp. NIOH-H-8 | reverse complement strand
GTTAAAATGCTGTGCTGCTTTTCGCACAGACATTTTATCTCTAGTCATAATTTCTATGACTTTGTCTTTAAAATCTTTTGAATATCCCATGTTTCTATTGTTCTATATTTTTAAGTATTTGGCTATACGCGGATTCGGGGAGTACCGTCTGAATGACCTTGACCAGATTCTGTAAAATTTCATCTCCTTTTAAGTGCCCATAATAATCATTGTAGTTTTTAAAATAGTCGACATCGAGCATGGCAAAAATCAGTGTACTGTGTGGATGTTGCTGACAGTATAAAAACTGCTGCTGGATTTGGTCATTTAAAGCACGGCGGTTAAAGGCACCCGTCAAAGCATCAATATTCACCTGATGTTCGAGTTTGGCATTCAGTTCACGTAATTGCTCGGTACGTGCTTTGATTTTCTGATCGAGTGAATTATTTAACTCTTTCAGATTCATATTCAACTGCTCTGTCGCATAGGTTTGATGGGCATAATTTTGCGACTGCTGAAACATAATGATCACGGCATACGAACTGGTCGAGATAAAAGACAGATGCACACTTTCAATCACATTGATCAGCAATAAATAGTCATTTATAAAGGTCAGGCATAGAAAAATGACCGCATAGAGAGTCAAGCGCGAATAATTGTCTTTATGATGTAAAGTCTGATAAATGCCATAGATAAAATTGGCCACCACGACTATCCCGAAAATCGCACTATACAAGGCCAGACGTTGAAAAGTTTCCGGATCGGTCAACAGGGTTACGACACAGTTCAGTAGTAAAAGTCCTGCGGCAACACTATAAATAAATCGATGCAAATAGCGCTGATTAAACAGGTACATATAACTGAGGAAAAATAGAATCGCCAGGAAAGTGAACAGATATTCCAGGCGTGTTCCCCATAACCAGCCGATCTTAGTCACGATCGAATAGGCATACGGCGCTGCAAAAAAGTTATGCAGGGCCAGAAAAATAATGAACAAGCCAAAGATAAAAATACTTTTGCTATTGCGTTCTGTTGATCCCCTAAACATTGAAAAAAGAATCGTAAAAAAACCGACCCCCAGCACCAATCCACAGACTATACTGATGCTCATCATAAGCTGCTGATACTGACGGTTAATAGTTCCGGCTGTTCCAATGCGTATAGGCTGTTCAATCCCGCCATGCAGATGGGTATAGTTTGAGGCCTGAATACTCATGGTGAAATATTCACTTTCAGGAACAAAATAACCGATTCGAGGAGCCCTTTCATTTCTCTGCTCTTCCGCTGTTTTCGCAATTTCCCCATGCCGCAGAATAAATTTTCCATCGATATAGATTCGATAGGCACCATATTCAGCCGGAATATGCACGGCGATCCGACGTCCGATAAATTCTGATGGAATTTTGAAATGTCCGATAAAGGTTCCATAGCCAATATTTGAACCGGTCAGGTCTTTAAATGAAGCGGGTAATTGAACCTCTTGCGGAGTAAGTACGGAACTTGGTTCAGTAATAAACTGGTTTGGATAAAACTGCCAATTTTGGGGCAATTGGCTACTATGATCTTCAGTAAAGTGAATTTCGGAAATATGCGGTTGACTGTGCTGCGTGACAGAGGAAGATTCAAGAGATGCCTGGGCGAAAACTGGAATCATCACTAATAGGACCCAGCTAATACTCCAAATCAATATTACAGAATAGACATTCCTTATCACGTTTTGCAAAGACAGTATTTTCCTGAAAAGTGCTTTATTCTTCTTATAATCTACGTCGAATAGCAGGGAGTGCAAAGCTTTTTTTGTAGCTCATCGGATGAAGTCCATCTAGCTATGACTTCACCCGTTCAACATTCACTCATCACAATGAATGAAGCTTATTTCAGTGAATCAATCACGTGTTTTAACATCATACAGTTCGATTTCAAAAATCAGGTTTGAATTGGCCGGGATGATATTCCCCATTTTACGTTCACCATAAGCCAAATGAGCAGGCACAATTAGTTTACGCTTACCGCCCACTTTCATACCGATAATCCCTTGATCCCAGCCCTTGATCACACGGCCAGTGCCAATCACGGTTTCAAAATAGTTACCACGATCCAGTGATGAGTCAAACTTGGTGCCATCTTCTAGCCAGCCAGTATAGTGAGTCGTAATAAGCGCGCCCTTAACCGCTTCTTTCCCTTCACCCACTTTCAAATCAATAATTTCTAGCTCTTTGGTCATGACCAATATCCTTTCTCTGGCAAATACGCATAGTATAAACGGGATTAGACAGAATTCCTTTAGCTTTGAGGCTTAAAGGATTAAAAGCTGAGTTCCTGGATATTTGAATCATTCAGTAAATAGTTAGTCAATTTTTTATGATTTTCGGCGGAGCCAATTAAAATCCAGCGTCCACTAATACGGTGTTCCGTTTTATGCTGCACACTGCGAACGACTTTCATATTATAAGTTTTAAATAATTCTTCGTATTGCTCTAAGGTTTTACGTTGATAAGGACAGATAATTCGGTAGGTTCGTGCCTGACTTAAAGTTTCTATTCCCTCTTGGACATAGATCAGAAAAATCAGCACGATTAATACAATAAAAGTAGCAAACAGACTCAGCCATTCATAACCCGCGCCAGCTGCCATGCCCAGTGCTGCTGTCATCCAGATGGTTGTCGCTGTCGTAATGCCTGAAATCCGGTTTTCATCTTTAAAGATAACTCCCGCACCAACAAAGCCCAAGCCAGTAAGGATATTGGCTGCAATCCTATCCTGACTATCCAGACCAATTTTGATTGACATAATCGTGAACAAGCAGGAACTCAGACTGACCATGATCATAGTCCGCAAACCGGCAGACTTACTGCGATATTCGCGTTCTGCACCAATAATTGCACCAATACCGAGGGCAATGAGCAAACGATAAAGATCCGGATGCATATATTTATCCCTGTTTCATTTTTATTATTGTCAGGTATACGCAATTTCTGAATCAGGATACAAGCCGAGACTTGCATCCTTATTGGCTGTTATTGTAACTGTTCCCATTCAATTACAGCTTGGGCCTGATCACCGATCAAGGTCCATTCGCCATCCATGACATTCAGTTGCAGCTGCATGGTCCGTTCGCATAACTGTTGTACCGCTTCAGTGCTGGCGGTCGAGATTTTCCAGACCTCAACATTCGACAGCGTTTTCAGTTTGGAATTACGTTTATACCATTCATCAACTGAAGAACCATAAGCAACTACTGCGACCTGTTTGCAACGTGCGCTGGCTTTTTTGACTTTATCTTCGTCAGGACAACCCACTTCGATCCATTTCAATAATTGGCCAGTCAGGTCTTTTTCCCACAGCGCTGGCTCATCAGTCTCAAACAGATCCTTGGTAAATTCAAGCGCCTCGCCAGCAAAACGTGCATAAGCCAAAACACGTACCATCAGACGTTCAATGGTTTCCGAAGGATGCAGCGCCATCGTCAACTGATAGTCTTCATAACGATGGGTATCCATATCGGCAACGTTCAAATCTGCCTTATAAATTGTCGCTTTTAACGCCATAATACAATCCTCAAATTTGGCGCCTAGCATATAAGATTTATTGCATTTTTGCTGAACAGATTTCATCTTATCCAGCTATTTTCAACACGCAGATTCGAAGTTATTTTTCCTGAACAATCCGGCATTGCATTAAGGCGGTTTCAAATTCCAGCCAGTCACGTGAGGTCTGGTAAATCACTTCTACCCGGTTATCAATGCCTTCTTCGGCAGACTGATAATTAAACTGATCAGGATTGAAATTAAAGCTTTTCCAGCCCTGATTGGTATTAAAAATCCCTTTGATTCTGAGCCAATCCTGCTGCTCACAAAGCAGATCCAGCAGATCATAAAAATCAAACTGCCAGCGTTTTGGCCATTTCCAACCTGCCACCTGATAGCCTTGTGCACTTTCAACATAATGATAAGGCAACTGATGTACGACAGCCGGCACCTCTCCCAACACTTGGCGCTGTTGCTTGAGCAGTGGCTGGATCTGCCGTGGAGTACCCTGATAATTCTGTTTGATTTGCTCAATATCCAGCTGTCCGTTTTCTATCATCAGCCAGTGCTGGGCATATGGCTGATACTCAGACTTGAGTTCAGCTAAAGCAGCATGATCAGTTTCAGTCATTGAATCAGCATGGGAAATGACCACGATATTGGCAACTTTCAGCTGATCCGCATACAGGTTCTGATGCGTCCAGTCCCGATCATGTAAACGTGAACCATCGACTACCGTGACCAAAGATTGCATCTTTAAATGACTCTGCCAATGCGGTTCGGTGAGCTGTTCCAGCAGTTGCCCGGGATGTCCGAGTCCTGTAGGTTCAATAAATAGCCGGTCCGGTTTGGTTTCTGACAATAGCCGGGATAAAGCAATCTGCATTGGCAACTGACTGCTACAACATAAACAGCCGCCCAGCAATTCTTTCACTGCATAGCCCTGATCCTGAGGCAGTAATTGCTGGTCGACGCCAATCTGACCAAACTCATTCATCAGCACAGCCCAGACTTCTTGCTCCGGTTTCTGGCTCAGTAAATATTTTAATAAAGTGGTTTTACCAGCACCCAAGAATCCGGAAATGATGTGTACAGGAATAGGCTGCTGAGCGGCAAGAACTTTCAAAATTGATTCTCTCTCAAAGATAGAATTAGAAGTAGTAAACCTGACTATTATAGAACACTGGACTCTTGCAAAAATGTTCATACTTGGATGATTAGATTCTATTTATCTCGGTTCAAATAAAAATAACAGTCTGTAGTAAGTACTTTTTAACCGTTAACTAGTTCACTTAAACGCTATATTTGAAATATTTACACACATTTCCAGCTAACAATTTCCTATACATTTAACAGAAGAAAACAAATTTCCAATGATTGTATTTGCTTGGTTAACAGCTTCGTGCGGCTTTTGTTAATTGCTTTGCTCCATAAAATTTTCATACTTAGGATGAATTCCTGCCGGATTGATGTGATGGTCATTCGGCAGTTTATAAATGTAATAAAAAGGATGCTCAACATGAAATATACACAAATCTTACTTGCAACAACGCTTACTGCAGCCGCAGCTACCAGTTTTGCAGCAAACAACACCACTGACACGAAGACCACTGAGGAACAGAAAGTCACTGTGACAACTCAGGAACTTCCTGCAACGAATAACCCAAATCCAAATGTAACCACAGCTGGACCTGCTGACCAGCCTGCTGCGTCTGAAGCTGCTACAGAAGACAAAGATGGTAAAAAAACGACTAAGTCGACATCGACTCGTTAATCAGGTTTAAAGCAACATCTCGTGCAGTAAATCTCCAGTAGGTTTGACCTATGCTGCCGGATGTAGACTAAGGCTGAATCATGCAATTGCGTGATTCAGCTTTTTTATACCTTATAGGCTATTCACTATAGCCAGAAATGATCATAGGATTCATTCATCTTATGAATAAATTTAAATATTATTATTTATTATCAATAACTTATTAAAATAAAATTCTTTTCAACTAAATCTTTTTGATAGACATGACCTACTATGGACTAGCTTGTTTAGCGCTATTGATTGTTCCTTAATAGTCTCAATCCTGAATTGATGGAATGGACATTCGCGATGAGCAATACAAATTACACAACTGAAGTGGCGATTTTGGGGGCCGGCCCGGTAGGTTTAACAATTGCCAACTATTTAAGCAAACAGGGTGTACAGGTCACTGTGGTTGAACAGCTAGATAGTCTGATCGATTATCCGCGTGCCATCGGCATTGATGATGAATCCTTGCGTACCATTCAATCTTTGGGACTGGTTGATCAGGTCTTGCCGCATACTACCCCGAATCATGCCATGCGCTTCCTGACACCCAAAGGCCGTTGCTTCGCAGACATTCAGCCACTGACTCGTGAATTTGGTTTCTCCCGCCGTAATGCTTTCATTCAGCCACAAGTAGATAACGTTCTGCTAGAAGGCCTCAAACAATATAAAAAAACTGAAGTACTTTTCTCTCGCCATCTGACACATTTCAGCCAGGATGCTGAGGGTGTAACTTTAAATGTTCAGACTAAAAATGGCAGCTTAGAAACCATTCGTGCGCAATACCTGATTGCCTGTGATGGTGGAAACTCTTATGTACGCCGTACCCTCAACATTCCATTCGAAGGTGAAACTGCGCCAAACCAGTGGATCGTGATTGATATCGATAATGACCCATTGGCAACCCCACATATTTATCTATGCTGTGATCCGGTACGTCCTTATGTATCAGCTGCCCTGCTGCATGGCATTCGCCGCTTCGAATTCATGGTTATGCCAGGCGAAACTCAGGAAGAACTCAGCAAACCGGAAAATATTGCTAAACTGCTTTCTAAAGTTTTACCGAATACCGATGGAATCGAAGTAATTCGTCAACGTGTTTATACCCACAATGCACGTATTGCAGATAAATTCCGTGCTGACCGTATCCTGCTTGCTGGTGATGCTGCGCACATCATGCCGGTATGGCAAGGCCAAGGCTATAACAGCGGTATGCGTGATGCCTTTAACCTGGCCTGGAAAGTTGCATTGGTGATCCAGGGTAAAGCAAGCCATGAATTACTGGACTCTTACCAGGTAGAACGTAAGGATCATGCCAAGGCGATGATCGATCTTTCAGTCATGGCAGGCCACGTCCTTGCTCCACCAAAAAAATGGCAAGGCTTTGTTCGTGACGGTATTGCTTACGCATTGAACTATATCAAGCCAATCAAACAGTACCTGCTGGAAATGCGCTTTAAGCCTATGCCGAAGTATCATGATGGTGCCCTGCTGGCCAATACTCAAAAAGACTCTCCAGTCGGCAAGATGTTTATTCAGCCGCAGGTGAAACTGGAGTCTGGTGAAACTGTATTGCTGGATGAAGTGATTGGCAATGACTTCGCCATCATTGCTTGGGGTGTGGATCCAAAATGGGGCTTAAGCAAAGAAACGATACAACAGTGGAAAAGATTGGGTGTGAAATTTATCCAAGTCATTCCTGCGGTTCAATTGTCCAACCAACAGCGCAAGCAATATGAAGATGTGATCACCATTGGTGATATTGGTACGGACATTCGTACCTGGTTCGGCAAGACCAAGGACTCTATCGTCATCCTGCGTCCAGACCGCTTCGTGGCAACCTTAGCGATTCCACAATCTATGGAAAGCACAAGTCAGGCGCTATTTAACAAGCTCCATGTCAAATAATTGACCTCAGTCAAAAAACCACGCTACGGCGTGGTTTCCTATTTATAGATGAACATAAAAGCTAAGTCCGGTATTGCTTAAACCATGAAATATCTTTGAGAGAATCACGACGTGCCATCTGCTGTAGGAAAGGTTTAAATTCTTCCAACGGCGGTAAAATTTTGGTACTAATTGCGAAGATCAGACAATAGGCCACATATAGATCTGCAGCAGAAACTTTTTCACCTAAAAGATAAGGCTTGGCCTGCGACAAACCTCGTTTAAAAAAATCAAATACCGCGGCTTCGTTACCAAAACTTAAACTGGTTCGGACCTTTTCAATCTGTTCTTGAGATACTTGTAAATTTTTTACATCAATATATTCAGTCAGTGGCCCATGACAGAAGAAAATCCATTTTAAATAAGTACCACGCTTGGGATCATCTAAAGCGGGTGCCAATCCTTTGTCCTGATATTTATCCGCCAGATAGATAATAATAGCCGCCATTTCTGAAATTACGATGCCTTGATCGACCAGACATGGGACTTTGCCCATCGGATTGATCTGAAGATATTCAGGTTGATGCATATCTTTATAAGGGACTTCCACCTGCTCAAGCTGGTCTTCGATCTGTAGTTCTTTAAGGATGGGCAGCAAGGTCATGCCGCGTGACTGAGGGTTGTTATAGAGCTTCATCATTCTGCTTCAACCGATTTCTTATTTTTTGAATTTCAGTATAAAGCGATTTTCTTCTGCGATTAAAAAGCATGTGCTACAGATCATTTCTGTAACACATTTCATTTATGGAAGATCAATAATTTACTTAAAAAGGTCTACACAAAACTTTTCTTTGAGCACTTTCAGAATCAGCTCAATCGCAGGATGCTGGTTATTTTTACGGTAACTGACATAGAGAGCAATCATCGGTAAAGGTTCCAGCGTTTTTTTCACCACAATATTATCGCCGAGTAAGGGAATCACATAAGCGGGTACCAGGCTCCAGCCGACACCCATGCCGACCAGGTTGACATTCAGCAGAATATTGGTGGAATACTGCACCACATTCACGTTCAGTTTTGACTGCCTAAAGAAATCATCAATAATCTTATGCAGCTGTGGTGAGGCCTGTTCATCACTAATCACAAAATCCTGATTCTCAAACTTCTTGATGCTGACATAGGGCATTTCTGCGACCGGAGAATTTTTCGGCACAATCAGCGTCAGTGGCTCATCAAAAATCTGTACGGACTCAAACTCATCCGACTGATCCTGATAACGGGTAAAGGCAATATCAATACTGCCCTGTCTCAGCGCGCTAAACTGTTCTGCATCGGTCAGGCTATGAAACAGTGCTTTCAGTTCAGGAAAATGTGCACGGATATTCGGCATGATATAAGGGAAAATTTTCATTTCCGCAACCGGTACAAAGCCGATATTCAGCTGACCCTTATGTACATGTGCGATCTGTCGAGCTGCCTGCACGGCACGTTCTGCATGTTCTAAGCTCAGTAAAGCTTCCTTTAAAAAAGCCTGTCCAGCCTCGGTCAGCTCAACCTTGCGGTTATTCCGCTCCAGCAATTGCGCATCCACTTCCCGCTCCAGATCCTTAATCTGCTGACTGAGTGAAGGCTGTACAGTATTCAGTTTTTCAGCTGCACGGGTGAAATTCAGCTCTTCAGCCACGGTAACAAAATAGCGTAAATGTCTTAATTCCATTTTATTCTTCCGGTAAGGATGCTGAAATCGAAGGTCGCATCCTGGCCACATATTGACGGTAGATCAATAAAGTGAAAATCACCATCACTGCACAGAACATATAGGTTTTTTCAAAACCGTATTGTGCAATGATCATACCCATCACTACTGAACCCACTGCCAGTCCAATATCAAACAGGGTAAAAAAGGTAGAAATTGCATGGCCCATACGCTGTTTTTCGACAGATTGAATCGCCAGCGTTTGTAAACATGGAAATAATGAACCGTAACCAATTCCGATAAATACCGCAGACAACCACATGGTCCATTGGCTGGACATGACACTGACAATCATCATGCCAATCGCAAAGAAAATAAAGGAAGAATAGATAACTGCACTTGGCCCTTTACGGTCGTAAATTTTGCCCACCCAAGGCCGTACTAACAACATTGAGGCAGCAAAAACAATAAAGAAGATGCCGGTATAAGCCAATAGCTGCTTGGTTTCACTAAAGGGCGTGATAAAACTCATGATGCTGGAGTAGGCAAAAGCAGTGAGCAGAGCCACAAAACTGACCGCCAGCACTTTGACTTCAATAATGTCATGCAGGCTGAATTTTGATTTTTCGATCACTGTAGCTTGAGGTTTTGCTAATTCGGTAATTTTCAGCATGAAGGAAAAGATCAAGCCGATAGAGATAATCACGGCAAGCAAGCCAAACAGCACTTTAAAGCTGGTGAATTGAACTACAGTCAATGCCAGTAACGGACCAAATACCACGCCCAGATTGGTCGACATGACAAAATAGCCCATGCCCTCACCCTTACGAGATTCCGGAATAAACTCATTTGCAACGGGAACGGTGACCGTCGTCAGGATGCTGAACCAGATTCCATGTAAAAAACGTACTGCCAATAATGACCACATGCTATCAACCAGCAGATAACTAAAGGCAAATAAGGCAAAAATAACTCCGGCTCCGCGCATTGCCAATTTCTTGCCGAATTTCTCGATGATCATGCCAGAAAAAGGTCGAATGGCGATGGATGAAACTAAGAACAGAGTCAAAGCCAAACCTGCTTCTTTGACTGATCCGCCCAGACCTTTCATGATATAAACCGGCAGAATGGTCAGTAAGGCAAAGTAATAGACAAACAGGAACAGATTGTTCAATAAACACAGAATAAAGGAGCGATTCCATAAGCGCTCAGGACTAGCAGACATAACACGCAACTTTTAAAAACAAATTTAAGAACTGACTAAACTCAGGGAGAAATCAAAGCTGGGCTTAAGGCCAGATCTACCAGATTCTGGATATATTGATCATCCGGCATGCGGTTGAAGAAAATTATCTGGTAATGAATCGGCCCGTACAAGGTGTCCAGCATCAGATCAAAAGGATAATCAGTACGTAATTCTCCACGTTGAATGGCCTGTTGAATCAATTGATGAGTTTGTTTTCGACGTGGTAACAGATATTGCTGAAAAAAATCTACAGCCAGTTCCCTATGATTGGCAATAACGACCAGCAAAGCACGGCCTACCGGATGATTAAGTGCCTGAACCAACAGAGTTAGCTGTTGAACCAGATTACTACGCAGGCTTTGTGAAGCATTCAGTTCAAATACCCCTGGTGTACGCTGCTTGAAAGCATCTAGTACCAGTTCAGATTTATGTTTCCACCAGCGGTAAATCGTAGATTTGCCAACCCCTGCCCGTGCAGCCACATCTTCAATCGTTAGCTGATGATATTCACCTTCTGCCAGTGCATCCGAAACCGCCTGTAGAATACTGTGCTGGCGCCGTGAACATTTTTCTTCTTCACTCATGCTTAAAACCAAAAAAACAAAACGATACGTATCGTTTCATAGTAGATTAAAAAACAAGCTTAAGCCAGAGTTAAATGAATTTTATAGGCAAAAAAAAGACCTCTCATTGAATGTCTTTTTAATAAGCAAATTAAGTTTAGTTCTTAGCTATGCGCTGATTTTTTATAGATACTGCATGAAGGATGATGATTTTCCTGCAGACGGGCAACTTTACGTTGTTCAGCTGCTTCAAAACGGCAACGTTTCCAGTCATTGTCCAAATTCAGCGGTGGAATCTGTTTAGGCTTACCATTTTCATCAACAGCGACCATCGTGAAGTAGCAACTATTGGTATGACGTACAGTACGTTTCTGAATATTTTGTGCTTCTACACGAATACCGATTTCCATTGAAGTACGACCTACATGGTTCACACTTGCCAGGAAAGTCACCAGCTCACCGACATGAATCGGTTCTTTGAAATTTACTTTGTCTACAGACAGGGTTACGACATAACTACCCGAATAACGACTCGCACAAGCATAAGCAACCTGGTCCAATAATTTCAGAATTGTCCCACCATGTACATTTCCTGAAAAATTCGCCATATCTGGCGTCATAAGAACCGACATCGTTAACTCTGACTGGTCATCCGATGCTGTTGCAATTTGATCTAAAGGGGCCATCGTTTTCTCTGAACTCTTTGAATGACAATGATATAGACCATTATTATAGCGTTTTTGGTCTAAATAAAATGTTCAATTCGGCAAATAAAACATCATAATTCTTGATATGAAATTTTTCTCCATACAAAAAAAAGATATTCCTCTGAGGATCCATAGAAATCATCAGAAAGTTATTTTCAGTAACTATAAAATAAACAGGAATTTATCCACTAAATTATTTTCTTGAATCAATGCACTGTGATGAAGAGAATTTCCATTAAGCATGCACAACTCGGTTTAAGAAAATGCATGCATTAACAAAAAATAACCTCGAATTAAGCAGGCACCTGTCTCAGCATTTCTCGCGCCACATTCTCATAACTTAAAGTCTGCTGGCCATGCAATATAGTTTCAACGGTAAAAGAACCATCGGGATGAACTTTAGTTACAGTAAAAATCGTATTTTCAAACTGAGCTAGTGTGACTTGCTGGCCAATTTCGATGTGATTCATATGGCTTTTACATTTATTAATCTGTCGATTTTTATTCTGTCATGATCTTCTAAGCTTTTGAACAGTTGTTTAACTTAAGTCTGTGAATAATTTTGTTAAAATCAAAAAATAACCTTAAAATATTTTCATAAAATCACTATATTTTTATAATTCAAATATTTATTTCCCATTGAAACTTGGGCTTTAAGTGACTTTCAATAGGTAGAAAACATTAGTTCATCTCTAAAAACGATGAGCAAAAATGAACTGCTTTTCACCTATATGAGAAAAGCAGTGAATATTTTTATACATCTATTTGAAAAATAAATATTTTTAAAAAAAATCAGAACAAACTATTGTTGCTGGGCCAAGAGCAACGGGATCTGATGACCCTGGCTGTAATTATGCTTCTGATAGACCTGAGCAATTTCTGGTAGCTTGAGTTTAGCCGCCTCAATCCCAGCATCTATGGTCAATTCCCTGCCACGCACATCAAAAATATGACCTTTTTCGCGTAAGTCTGGCTGAATCACCACATCGGCATATTGCAGCTCTTCAGAAGCTAAACGTTGCTGCATGATATTAATATTCTGGTTGAATAGGCCCCAGACATTAGTGGTTTCGGTATGGATTGGCTGCGCCAGAATATCGACAGCAATCACAATATCAGCGCCTAATTCACGAGCTACTTTAACTGGCACCGGACTGACCAGCCCTCCATCCACATATTCTTTTTTCTGGATGACAGTCGGAATAAACATGCTTGGAATAGAAACAGATGCACGTACTGCCTGACCAGTATTACCATAATTGAAGACTACCCGCTTACCCTCTTTCAAGGCTGTTGCTACCACAAACATCGGAATTTTCATGGCTTGCAAAGGCGTCTGATCAACCTGCAAATTCACATAATTTTCGACTTTTTTGCCATCAAAAAAGCCTTTGCGGTCCAGCTTGATGTCGCGAACATCAGTCGCTTTCATGCTTAATGCAATATTACGCAGTTCAATCGCTGGTTTACCACTGGCATAAATGGAACCAACAATACTGCCTGCACTAGTTCCCACAATAAAGTCAGGTTGTATGCCTGCCTGTTCTAATACTTCAATCGCACCGATATGCGCATAGCCACGCGCACCGCCACTGCCAAGAACCAGTGCAATCACTGGACGGTTTTCTGTTTGCTTGATTTTGCGGAAATTGATCTGGTTTGGACGTGCCTGGGCTTCTGCTACTGAACTGGCAGATTTAATATGACTAGAGTTAGGTTGATTAAAACCAGATGTCGTTTGGCAGCCGCTCAGACCTACCATTGTCATCGCCAATATACTCAGTACATATTTCTGCATGCAGAGCACGTCCTCATTTTGTTAAAGCAGCATAGTGTATAAACACATGCTTAAATAATCTGTAGAATTTCGTAAAACTGTCATACAGTTGCACTAATGTCTTTCAATTTTCAGCCACTGTATGAATACACCTTCACTGTACCGGATCTTTCTCACCTTCCTGCAACTGGGCTGTATGGCATTCGGTGGACCGGCAGCGCATCTGGTGTTTTTTCACCGTAAATTTGTCGACCAGTTACAGTGGTTAAATACGACACAATATGGCCAGCTGATTGCATTAGCGCAGCTTTTGCCCGGCCCCAGCAGCAGTCAGGTAGGCCTTTCAATTGGCTATCTGCAAAGGGGTTATGCTGGGGCATTCGTGGCTTGGCTTGGATTTACCCTGCCTTCAGCGCTTTTGATGAGCTTGATCGCAGTACTCGGTCAGCACTATTTCCATATTCTAAACTCAAACAGCTTTCATAGCATTCAATTGATCGTTTTTTCTGTAATCGTCTGGGCATTCTGGCAAATGCTTAACAGTTTCTGCAAGAGCATCTGGCAGTATGTACTGGTCTTGATTTCAGTCCTGATCCTGAGCTTCATTAGTATCAGTTTGAATCAGCTACTGGTCATTATTTTAGGGGCAGTTTTTGGTCTCGTAATGGCAAAATTTTCCAATTCTCCTCAGGAAAATAAGCCTGCTTCAAATTCATCTACCATTCACTCAAGTTATATTCGGCCACGTCATGCACCTTACTGGTTCATCGCATTTTTATTACCGTTTTTCCTGATTCCTCTACTAGTCAAATCTGGTTCTTGGCCTGAACTCGCATTTTTTGCTGATTTCTATCAAACCGGTTCGCTAGTTTTTGGTGGCGGACATGTCATTCTGCCTTTGCTGCATCAGGACTTTGTGGCGACCAATTTACTCTCGCCCCAATCTTTCGATCTAGGTTATGCGTTTGCTCAACTGATGCCGGGTCCATTATTTAGCTTTGCCAGCTATGTCGGTGCTCTGTTACCTTGGACAGGCTCATCCTGGCTTAACGCACTGTTAGCAACCTGTGCCATTTTCCTTCCTTCATTTTTTCTGATTTTTGCTACTTTGCCTTATTGGTCATGGTTAATGCAGCAACGTATTATTTTTCAGGCGGTAAGCGGGATTAATGCGGCAGTGGTCGGACTACTTTTATATTTGCTGATTGATCTCTCTCAGGCATATTTTCGTTTCTGGTCTGATCTGGTTTTTGTCATCGTGATGATTCTACTGTTACGCTTGAAATTACCAGTCTGGTTCAGCCTGATTGCCGGATTTATCCTATATCAAAGCTATCTTAATGTTGTGTCATTCTAACCATTTAAACCCATAAAAAAGCCCCGAACCAGTCGGGGCTTTTGCTCAAGTCTTACCAGATATCTGATTTAACTTTATCTTTAAATTTCGGATGATCATCGAGCTTAAACTCTGGTTGCTCGATGCCACGTTTTAGCTGACCGGTATAGTCCTTGAGCAGCATCAAAATAAATGGCATCAGCAGCACAATCGCAATCAGGTTGATACTGGCCATGACACCCATGAACAGGTCCGCCATATTCCAGATCAACGGCACACTAGCAATCGAGCCGAAATACACCATAAACAATACCAGCAACCGGAAAATAAACATGACCTTGCTGTTATTATTGATGAACTGAATATTTCCTTCTGCATAGGCATAGTTACCAATGATAGAAGAATAGGCAAACAGGAACAGAATCAAGGCCAGGAAGTCATCGCCCCAAGCACCAATCTGGCTTTCAAGCGCCATCTGGGTCAAGGTCACGCCTTCAAAACCGGCATTTTCATATAGGCCAGAAACCAGAATCACGATAGCGGTACATGAACACACAACGAAGGTATCTACAAATACGCCAAGCATTTGAACCAGACCCTGATTCACCGGATGTTTCACGTCAGAGGCAGCCGCCGCATTCGGTGCTGAACCCATCCCCGCTTCATTCGAAAATAAACCGCGCTTAATCCCCATCATCATGGCCATCGAGATCATGGCACCGAAGAAACCGCCTGCAGCTGCTTCAAACTCAAATGCTTTGCTAAAGATCAGCTGAAAAATAGACGGCAACATATCGTAATTGATGACGGCGATATATAAAGCTACACCCAGATAAAGAACTGCCATGAAAGGGACCACCCCTTCAGCAACTTTTGCAATCCGTTTGATCCCGCCAAAAATAATCATGGCCGTAATCAAGACCAAGACCAGACCAATCCAGGAAACTTCCAGATCGAAACCACCTAATGGCAACATCAGATTGGCTTCATTCCAGCCCCAGGCATGTGAGGTTGCACCCGTAATGGCATTGGCCTGCACGGCATTGAACACAAAGCCATAGGTCGTAATCAGTGCAATTGCAAAGACAATTCCCAGCCATTTCTGTTTAAGACCCTGAGTAATGTAATACGCAGGTCCACCGCGGAATTGCTGATTCTTGTTATCCCGAACTTTAAACAACTGGGCTAATGATGATTCTACAAAAGCAGAACTCATTCCCAGAAATGCAGTAAACCACATCCAGAACACAGCACCTGGACCACCGACAGCAATCGCAATGGCAACACCTGCAACATTACCCACACCGACCCGGCTAGCCAGACCTGTTACAAAGGCCTGAAACGGCGTAATACCATGGTCATCATCGACCTTGCCACGACTACGTTTCATGACTTTGATACTGTGCCAGAATAAACGGATCTGTACTGCACCGGTCATGATCGTATACAAAATACCGACTGCGACTAGAAACACCACCAAAAAGTCCCAGAGTGGACCATTTAAGGCATCGACCCAGCCCAGTAAGGTTTCATTTAGCTGATCATTCATGTCATATCCTTATGAGCTTATGACTCATTATCAAGCTTAAAATTAGACGAAAAATTTCAAGATCATCTGGATGATCGTGGCATTAATCAAGTCAACGAAGAAAGCACCACATAATGGAACGATCAGAAAGGCTTTATGCGAAGCGCCATACATATTGGTAATCGCCTGCATATTGGCAACAGCCGTTGGGGTTGCACCCATCCCGAAACCACAGTGACCTGCAGCAAGTACTGCGGCATCGTAGTTTTTGCCCATCACCCGGAAAGTGACAAATGCTGCATATAAAGCCATAGTCAAGGTCTGTGCACCGAGAATCACCATCAATGGTCCTGCCAGATCCGCCAGTTGCCATAATTTTAATGACAGCAGCGCCATGGCCAGATAAAGCGACAATGAAGCATTACCAAACACATCAATCGCACGGTCGAAGATCTGGATTTTCAGGATGCCTTCCAGCACGTTACGCAGAATCACGCCACCTGCCAGTGCCCATACAAATGTTGGCAGTTCAAATACTGTATCTTTACTGAAGCCAGTCATCAGCTCCGCAAATGCCAGACAGCCTGCAAACAGACCAAGTGTGGTAATGGCATTATCGGCAGTGATCAGACGGACACGATGTGGATATTCAAATTGCACATATTCATCTGTCGTGCTGTCCATTGGCGTGTTGTCACGTTTTTCGATCTGCTGATCGGTACGGGCCACAGCAAGATTATGACGGTTAATCAACAGTTTCGCCAAAGGCCCGCCGATAATTCCACCAATAATCAGACCAAAGGTCGCACTTGCCATCCCGAGCGCCAAAGCCCCCTGAATACCGTGCTGAACCTCCATAATTTCACCCCAGGCGCCAGCAGTACCATGTCCACCAGTCAGCGTAATCGAGCCGGCAATCAGACCGATCAGAGGATCAATACCCAGTAAACTTGCCAAGCCCATGCCGACTGCATTTTGTAGGGCAATAAATGTTGAGATAGCGACCAGGAAGATCACCAGTCCGATCCCGCCTTCGCGTAATTTAGCGAAGTTCGCACTCAGACCGATCGAAGCAAAGAAAATCAGCATAAAACTGGTTTGCAGTTCCGCGCTCGTAGTAATGCTGTAGCCCCAGAACGAATGAACCAGCAGAGAGATAACCGCTGCAACCAGACCACCTGCGACAGGTTCAGGAATGTTGTAACGTTTTAGAAAATCGATTTTATCTACCAGAAACCGGCCCAGTAATAGAACAATTACTGCAGCGATCAGGGTATAAAATGCGTTAAAAGTAAAATCCATAATTTTTTTGTCCAAGATGGTTTTGAATTTTTGTCATTCTAAAAGTCGTGTTGCGATTCATTTCCACAGAAGAAAACCTTACATTACCCCATGTAATTGTCATCTTCTTCATTCATCCATCGCTTTTAGAATCAACAAAGCATTCCGCATCTGTTTCAAACTTATGAATATCATCGTGATGATCATATTCAGTGAGAGATTTATAAAAGCGAAAAACGGCCTTTTGCTGATTGCATCAGCTACGCCAGATGCATAAATTCATCTAAGCGTGCCACTCATAGCGATAACATCCAGCCTATATTTTTTACTTCTCAACCAGCATGAATTGCTGCATGAGTGCTTTTAACCTTACTGAGTTCATCAAGTCATTTGGAATAATGATATTTCAAATAGAGCTTGACCATGCAATCTTCATTATTTCTTCAAAATGCATGTATTCAACTGAAAAGTCGCACATTATGCTGTTTCTTTGTATAAAGTTTTATTGTTTTTTATTAACTATAGTTAGTAAATATATAAAAAATAATTATAACTTCTTATTTTTTATAGTTTACTACCCCCAAATTTTAATCGAAATAAAATATTAATTGAACGTAAAAACGGATATTTAATTTTATTTTTAAGATTGAATTTTAATCATTCTATTTTGTTCTTAACTTTCCTTTTAGTTCCAGCCATCGATGTTAATTGCTCAAGATATCAGCATCTAAAATATCTGTTGCATTTTTAGAAGGAGTTTTGTTTAAGCATTCAATAAATTTCTTAGGCTATTTATATAACTTCTATATCTCTTAAGTGCATTCTCATTCATGTGATTTTTATTAATCATCATAATTCACTGTGAAACTAAAATTCCCCCTGCCCGACAGAGTTTGTTTGGTTTATAGTCAGTTCACCATCATTAAGGATATGAGATTGGAAATTAGAATGGATCAAAACCTCGTTCATGCTGTAGATCAAACCATTACTTCCCGTCATTCAGTTCGTGCTTTTCTGGATACGCCGGTCAGTACCGACATGCTCAAAGACATTTTGACTGTGGCCAGCCGCGCCCCTTCAGGGACCAATACCCAACCATGGAAAGTGTATGTGCTGACGGGAAAAAAACGTGATGAGCTGGTGCAGCGTGTCTGTCAGGCGCAAATGGAGCTTTACCAGAATCCGGCACTGGCCGAGCAATATAAAGAAACCTTTGCCTATTATCCCGAACAATGGTTCTCTCCTTATATCGACCGACGCCGTGAAAATGGCTGGGGCTTATATGGTTTGCTGAATATCCAGAAAGGCGAAAAAGAAAAAATGGCGCGCCAGAACCTGCGTAATTTTGAACTGTTTGATGCACCAGTGGGGCTATTCTTCACCTTACATAAAGATTTGGGCGTAGGTTCAAAAATGGATATTTCCATGATGATTCAAAACGTGATGCTGGCTGCCAAGGCACGTGGTCTGGATACCTGTCCGCAGGCTGCCTGGAATCATTTTCATAGCATTGTGCTAGATGTACTGGGAGCAGGTGAAGATGAAGAGCTGGTCTGTGGCATGTCACTAGGCTATGCAGATCCAGACCATATCGTAAATACCTTTATCACCCCACGTGTCCCGGTAGAGGAATTTGCCGTTTTTGTAGATGAATAAGATTTGATAAGCCATGATCCAAGCATCAACTTTGAGCTGCTTGGATTGTCTGACAGAGATATAGAGTTCTTGCAGCTCCTTATTTCTGTTTAACTCTAGGCAGTTCTAATTTCAATACAGATCTAAAGGCTATAACTACAAAGATCGCCATTACCAAGGCCATATTGAATAAAGCATCCCACAGCATAAAGTTCAGCAAAACCCCACCCAACAAACCGCAGGCAAATTGCATACTGCCCATGATCGCACTGGCGGTTCCCGCACGCGCGCCCTGCTCTGCCATGGCCAGCGCCATCGCATTCGGTCCCACAAAACCAATCGAGGCCACAACGACAAATAAGGCCGCCATGACCAGAACAACAGATTCAATGTTTAGATAACCTAAAACCAGTAAAGCCAGGACACCGATTCCCTGTAAAGAGGCACCTAGTTTTAAGCGACTTAAGACTGAAAGATATTGAGCCAGATGCTTATTCATGGTCGAAAACAGCATGATTCCCACAGCATTCCCCCCGAAAGCATAAGCAAACTGCTGCTCGGTCAGATGATAATGATCCATCAGAATGGCTGAAGAAGCGCTGATATAGCAGAACATCACCCCCCCAGAAAAACAGCCCACCAGCATCGGTCGTCTGAAACTTTCATCCTGAAAAATGGTTCGGTATAAACTCAATACCTGCTGCAAATTCAGTTTAAGACGGCGTTCCGGGGGCAAGGTTTCCTGAAAGAAAAAATGCACACAGACCAGACTAAACAAGCCACAGCCCATCAGCACCAAGAAAATAATATTCCACTCAAAGAACATCAGTACCCATGCGCCTAGACTTGGCGCAATAATCGGTGCAATGGTCGTTACAATCATCATGCTGGCAAAGGCCTGGGCAGCCGCCTGCATATCCAGCCGATCACGAATGGTTGCTCGGGCAACCACGACTCCTACACATCCTCCTAAGGCTTGTAATACCCGTGCTGCAATCAGGCTCCATTCATTCTGCGCAAACATACATAACAGGCTGGCCAGAATATACAGACTCAATCCAAAATAAAGTGGTGGCTTACGTCCAATCCGGTCACTGATCGGGCCATATAGCAACTGTCCAACCGCTAGCCCAAGGAAATAAGCTGGCAGACTATTGGAGACCATCTGGGTACTGACACCAAAATCCACTGCCATTTCTGGCAAGGCAGAGAGATACATATCAATGGATAAAGGACCAAGTGCAGTCAGTGAAGCCAGCAAAATAATCCAGGACATGGCATAAGGTCGTGGTGCTGTCGTATTGGAGTTCATGTAATTAAAGATTTTAATGCGCAGTAGGCAGACAAATTAACATAGCGCATAGTATGATTTACATGGAAATTAAAAGTTATAAATATACTTTTTCTCATATGTATATTCAGCTTTGCAGCAAAGACTGCAAGAGAAAGGATCACCGTTGAAATCTTGGCTCAATCGTCTTAAGCACGCGACTTATAACACGACCCTGATGTATAACCTGCGTATGCTGATCGCTTTTGCAGGCACTGCCTTTGTTCCCTATTTCATGGGACAGCAGTTAATGACTATTCCACTAACCCTTGGAGTGGTGGCCGCAGGTTTAAGCGATATTGATGACCGCTTTTCCGTACGTATCCTGAATCTGTTCTATACCTATTTAGGCTTCTTCATTACCGCAGTGGCAGTCTATCTGTTATTTCCTTATCCGCTGCTGTTTGCTTCTGCCCTCATTGTTTCTTGTATTGTCCTGATTCTGCTTGGCTCGCTTGGTCGACGTTATGCCACGATTTCCTATGGCTGTCTGGTGATTTCTGTCTATTCCATGCTGGGGGTTGAACTTTTTGATGGATGGTATCAGCAGGCAAGCTTGCTGCTGATTGGTGCGGTCTGGTATGGCTTTTTGTCGACCCTCAGCTTTCTACTGTTTCCTGCGCGACGTGCACAGGATAACTTAGCCAAGTGCTATGCTTCACTGGGTGATTTCCTCTATGCCAAATCGAATCTGTTCGATGTCGACATGACAGCAAAAAGTTATCAGCAAAGCATGATCGAGCTGTCACTGGAAAATGGCAAACTGATTTCAATTTTTAATGAAATGAAGACTGTCCTTTTGACCCGCCTAAAAGGTGACCGGGGTCAGAAAGATACCCGTCGTAGCCTGCAATATTATTTTGTGGCACAAGATATTCACGAGCGTGCCGATTCTGCACATATTGATTATCAGAAACTGGCCAAGATTTTTGAACACAGCGACGTTTTGTTCCGTTTTCAGCGCATCCTGTCGATTCAGGGCAAAGCCTGTAAAGACCTGAGTGAAAGCATTCAGCAACGCAAAACCTATAAACATAATAAACGCTTCAAACATGCCTTTGAAAACCTGAGATTGTCCCTGGAAAAATTGCGTACAGAACAGCAGTATGATCAGGTCTGGATCAATGCCCTATTTGCCTTATTCCAGAATCTGAAATCCATTGATGCACAGTTACGCAATCTGGAAACTGAACGTAATATCAAATTTGATCGTGCTAAACATATTGAAAACCAGCTCAAAGATGACGACCTGAAAGGCTGGGAAGATATCAAGATTCGGGTCAAACAGCATCTGACACCTGAATCGGTGTTGTTCCGTCATGCCATTCGTCTGTCGATTGTGCTGCTGATCAGCTATATCTTTGTCCAGCTGACCGATATTCAGTATGGTTACTGGATCCTGCTTACAGCACTATTCGTCAGCCAGCCTAACTTTAATGCTACCAAGCGCCGCTTACGTTTACGTATTGTCGGGACTCTGGCAGGTATTCTTTTGGGATATGCCATTCTGTACTTTATTCCTTCTGTTGAAGGACAATTATTGCTGCTGATTTTGAGTGGGATTCTGTTCTTTGAATTACGTAGTAAACAGTATGCACAGGCCACTGCCTTTATTACCATTCTGGCCCTGATCAACTTTAATCTGGACGGCATGGGTTTTACCGCAGCTATCCCCCGTATGATTGATACTCTGATTGGCTGTGCGATTGCCTGGTTTGGCGTGAGCTTTATATTCCCGGATTGGAAATTTCGTCGCTTGCCACGAAGCATTAGCCGTAGCCTGCAGGCAGAATGTGACTACTTGAGTGAAGTGATTGAACAGTATAAGTCTGGACGAAATAATGGTCTGACCTACCGCGTGGTACGCCGTGCAGCTCATAATACCGATGCTGAAGTGGCTTCACTGATCTCGACTTTGGCCACTGAACCTGACTTTGATCCAGTGCAAAAATCACAGGCTTTTGAGTTTCTGTGCCTGAATCATACTTTTATCAGTTATATTGCCGCGCTGGGTGCGCATCGTGAAAAAATTCAGGATCAGGATGTGCTGGACTTACTAGACCAAGCCCTAGAAAATATTCGCGGTGCCCTGCTCTATGATGAGGTCCCTGACCTAAGCACCCAGAATATGATCCAGAATATCCGTCAGCGTCTGTCACAACAGCAGGAAGAAGACCAGAAACCACTGATCATTTTGCAACAACTGTCTTTAATGTTTAGTATCTTGAAGCAATTGAGTCAGTTAAAGCAGAGTTTGAGTCATGAACGTGACGAACAGGCTACTGAATTGGCTTCATTATAATTTGGCTGATTTTGGAACAATATACTCACTGAATCAGCATAATTAATGCTAAACTTTTTACAGTTTTAAATCTGTTAATTTCATTATGACCGCGAAAAATTTATACGCTTATACCCTACAGCCTGTGAACTATGAAATTTCAGAAGCTGAGCAGCGTCATGCTCAGCTAATGATCTGGCGTAGTACCAATAAAATTGGTATGAAAGCTTGGCTGATCATGGGTGCTATTGTTGCCTTGTCTATTCTGGGAATTATCCTGATCAAGAACTACTCAACAGTTATCTGCTGGGTGGCGATTGTCTGTGTAGTCCTGTATTACCTGATCCGTACTTTTGGTCTGGAATGGTATGTTAAACGCAAGATGAATGAATTTCCGGTACAGGAAATTAAAGGTATCCGTCTGGGCGTACAGCCACATGGTATCGTGATGCGCCAGAAAATGGGCATGCAGGAAGGTGTGGGGGCTATTGGCTGGAAAGACATCTATGAATGGTATAACACGCCGGAATTCATGCTGATCAATTTTAAAGTCAAAGGTCAGCAAGGTGCTTATATCCTGCCTAAACGTTTAGACAGTAAAAACTTCTCTTTCGCGACCATTCGCAAGCATCTGCAAGAAGAAGTGGGCGCGCCAAAAGAAATCTAAGACACATCCCGGTTTTGAAAGACCTCCTGTTTCGACATGGAGGTTTTTTTATGTCTATCTTTTATACGACTCATCGACACAAATGATAATGAGAATAAATATTATCATCATAATCTATAATTTGTTCTAATTCTTCAGTTATAATTTGCCTACTTTTACACGTACCACCATAAATCTGACCATCATGTTTAAAAAGACATTTTTCCAAATCCACTGGTTTCTGGGGATTACTGCAGGTTTGATTCTCTCAATTATGGGAGTCACGGGTGCTATTTATTCTTATGAGCCGCAAATCTTAAAATGGATGAATAGCGACAGTTATACTGTACAGGTTCAAGAGCGAGACAAGCTTAGCCCTGCCCAACTGTATCAACATTTCCAGACCCAAAACCCTGAAATGAAAATTAACAGTATTACCGTGGCACAGGATCCAAGTGCATCCAGTACGGTCAATATTGTAAAAGAGGGAGCACGTCGTGGTTATAACATGATGGTCAACCCCTATACGGCTGAAGTCTTACCTGAAATTAAAGGTCGTGAATTCTTCCAGTTTGTACAGCAACTACATCGTAATTTAACGGTAGGACCCGTCGGTAAACAGATTACCGGTGCGTGTACCCTGATACTGATCTTTTTCGTTTTGTCTGGCCTGTATTTACGCTGGCCAAAACGTCATTCGATCAAGCAATGGTTGGCAGTGAAGCCACAACTGAAAGGCCGTAACTTTATCTGGGATCTGCATGCAGTGGTGGGTACCTGGGTGGTAATTTTCTACCTGATTCTGGCTTGTACCGGTCTTACCTGGTCTTATGGCTGGTGGCGTGATGGTATGTATAAAGTTCTGGGCGTAGAACGTCCACAACCAGAAATGCAGGCCAATGGCGGTCGCGGCGAAGGTGGTGAACGTGGTCCTCGTGGTGAACGCGGACAACGTGGTGAAGGCCGTGAAGAAGCTGGCATGAGTCCAGAAAGTATTTCACGTGCACTGGATCAGAGCTGGACTGGCTTCAGTACTCAATTTGCAGGCAAATATTCGACTGTGACATTTAACCTGCCAAAAAAACCAGATGGTGAAATGCAGTTGAGTTTTGTTGACCCTGTGGCACAACATGAACGTGCCCGCAACAATGCGACTTATAATTATCGCAGTGCTGAATTTACCGAAGTCCAGCTCTATGAAGATAAAAAGCTCAATGAAAAAATCATGAGCAGTATGTTACCTGTGCACCGTGGCAGCTTTTTTGGTCCTGTGTACCAGTTCCTGGTCATGATTGCTGCATTATTAATGCCATTGTTCTTCGTGACCGGCTGGATGCTTTATCTGAAACGTCGTAAGCAGAAAAAACTTACTCTGGCTGCACGCCAAGGGGCAACTGCCCTGCCTCTGGATCCAAATGCCAAGCCTTGGCTGATTACGTATGCCTCACAAACAGGTGTCTCTGAACAACTGGCATGGCGCACGGCCACTGCCTTACAGGAAGCACGTCAACCTGTCAGCGTTAAAGCAGTACAACAGTTAAGCCTTGCAGATCTGCAACAGGCAGAACAGGTTTTATTTGTAGCCAGTACTTATGGCACAGGTGAAGCGCCTGACCTGGCTTCATCTTTCGAAAAGAAAATTCTGTCTGCCAAAGCAGATCTCAGCCATCTCAATTATGCAGTTTTGGCTCTAGGCTCTCAGGAATACCCGGACACCTATTGCAGCTTCGGTCATCGTATTGACCAGTGGTTACAACAGAATGGTGCCAAGCAGCTCTTCAAGATTATCGAAGTGGATAATGCCAATAATGAGCATATCCAGCAATGGACCAATGCCCTTGCCCATGTGACTCAATTTGAATTGCAGGATATGGGTATCGATAAAACCTTTGATCAATGGACTTTGAGCAAACGTGAATTGCTGAATCCAGACAGTCTGGGTGCACCTGCGTTTAATATTGAACTGGTTCCACAGCATGAAGCCGTGTGGCAGGCAGGCGATATTGCCGAAATCCAACCAGGAAACAGCCCTGAACGTATCCGTGCATTTATGGAGAAATACCGTATTGCCGCGAGTACACAGGTGCCTTCTCTGAAGCAAAGTATCGAACAGGCACTATGGGATCGTGATCTGACTCAAGTTGATCCTTTTGATTCAGTAGATGAGCTATTACAGCAATTGCCGGCTCTGGCTACACGTGAATATTCGATTGCCAGTATTCCAAGTCAGCAAGTGCTACGTCTGGTCGTGCGTCAGCAATCTGATGCACAAGGCCAGTTAGGTCTGGGCTCAGGCTGGTTAACACAGCATACTGCCCTAAATTCACCGATTGCCCTGCGTATTCGCAAGAATGAATCTTTCCATCTGATTGCAGATAACCGTCCGATTATCTGTATTGGTAATGGTACGGGGATCGCAGGTTTGATGAGTTTGCTGAGTGTGCGTAATCGTCAGGACTATACTCAGAACTGGCTCATCTTTGGTGAACGTCAGCGTGCCCATGATTTCTTCTTTGAAGAAACCATTCAGGCCTGGCTGCAAATGGGTACATTAAAACGACTGGACCTTGCTTTCTCTCGTGACCAGCAGGAAAAAGTTTATGTGCATCATAAATTGCGTGAGCAAGCTGAAGAATTGAAACTCTGGGTCGCTCAAGGCGCCGTGATTTATGTGTGTGGTAGCATTAATGGCATGGCCAGCGATGTCGATCAGGCTCTGATTGAAATTCTCGGTGAAAGCACAGTAGAACAATTACGTCTGGATGGTCGTTATCGTCGTGATGTATATTAAGATCAGCTGATCTATAAAAGACCGGGCTTCATGCCCGGTTTTTTATTAATAAGATAGAAGAAAAGATAAAAAGATTAATAAAAATATGAGTATCCAAATATCCAACCCACTTAAACGAAGTCTCAGCCTGATCTTTGGTTTGATCCTTGGCATAAACAGCCTCTGGTTAATAAGTCAGGGACAAAGACATTTCGGTGTTCTTTTGCCAATTTTCATTAGCGTAGCACTGGTTCTGTATGCTTTATTATTTTCAAACATTCAACGCTGGAAACAGCATTCCAGATTTAGAACCTGGTTCTGGAATAGCCTCTGGGCCGGATTTTTGCTCTGGATGATCAGTGTCGTGGTTTTCTTCGCTTATATAGTCAAATCATTATAAAACCAATACAATGGTGCAATGAGTTATTCAGAACATTTTAGACGTAAAATTTTAGCTAAACTTGAGGAAGGTTATTCTATTCGAGCGGTAGCTGCACAATTTGAAATT
>NZ_JBHDVN010000037.1:0-27045 GCF_046635365.1 Acinetobacter sp. NIOH-H-8 | reverse complement strand
TACTTTATGTACAACCATCATTTTAAAGGCGAAGCTATAATCACGTTGTGTGCGTTTAACTCGTTGTTCTTGTGCATGTTCCATAAAATAAGTCTCTTAAGGTGTAAACTTATTTCAGGACGGGACAGTAGCAATTATAAAAAAGCCCTCAATAATGAGGGCTTTTTTATCAGCTTAATAAATTAAGCTAAACCTTTTTCTTTCAATACTTGTAGCATGGTGGAACCCAGCTCTGCAGGACTACGTGTATACGCCATTCCCGCGCGTTCAAAGGCTGCAAACTTCTCTTCAGCAGTTCCTTTACCGCCAGAAATGATGGCACCTGCGTGACCCATACGCTTACCTTTCGGTGCTGTTACACCGGCGATATACCCTACCACTGGCTTGGTCACATGCGATTGAATATACTCTGCCGCTTCTTCTTCCGCAGTACCGCCAATTTCACCAATCATGATAATGGCTTCAGTTTGCGGGTCTTCCTGGAACAGTTTCAAGCAATCAATCTGGTTCATGCCTGGAATCGGATCACCACCGATCCCGATACAGGTAGACTGTCCAAGACCTAGTTTAGTGGTTTGTGCAACCGCTTCATAAGTCAAAGTACCTGAACGTGAGATAATGCCGATTTTACCTGGCTGGTGGATATGTCCTGGCATAATCCCGATTTTACACTCACCTGGCGTAATGATACCCGGACAGTTTGGACCGATCAGACGCGTGCCATTACCATTGGTTTCCAGATAACGTTTGGCTTTCAGCATATCCAGGGTTGGTACACCTTCAGTAATCACAACGATCAGCTCAATACCTGAGTCAACTGCTTCTACAATAGAATCAAGCACAAAAGGTGCAGGCACATAAATCACAGAAGCATCAGCTTGGGTTTCTTGCACCGCTTCACGCATGGTATTAAATACTGGCAGATCCAGATGTGATTGACCACCTTTGCCCGGTGTTACTCCACCAACAACTTTAGTGCCGTAGGCAATAGCCTGTTCAGAGTGGAATGTACCGTTCTTGCCTGTAAAGCCTTGGACTAAAACTTTGGTGTCTTTATTAATTAATACGCTCATTGTGATACTCCTTAAGCTTTTACTGCAGCAACAATTTTTTCTGCAGCATCGGCCAAGCCATTTGCAGAAATCAATTTCAAACCAGATTCATCCAGTAACTTGGCACCAAGCTCTGCATTGTTCCCTTCAAGACGAACGACTACAGGTACAGTGACATTTACCTCCTGAACCGCTGCAATAATTGCCTCAGCAATCATGTCACAACGTACAATTCCACCAAAAATATTAATCAAGACACCTTGTACAGAAGAATCTGCCAAGATAATTTTAAATGCTTCGATGACACGCTCTTTGGTTGCACCACCACCTACATCCAGGAAGTTAGCTGGTTGACCACCATAAAGCTTGATAATGTCCATGGTTGCCATCGCAAGACCGGCACCATTGACCATACAACCAATATTACCCTCTAAAGCAACATAGTTCAGGTCAAATTCAGATGCTTTCAGCTCACGCTCATTTTCTTGTGATTTATCACGTAAAGCAGCAACTTCAGGCAGACGGTATAGCGCATTTGAATCAATACCGACTTTGGCATCGACACAGAGAATGTCACCATTTTCACGAACAGAGAGTGGGTTAATTTCAAATAAAGCAAAATCATTTTCGACAAAGGCTTGGTAAGCAGCTGTCATGACTTTAACAAATTGATTGATCTGGCTATCTTTTAACTTAAGTGCAAATGCCACTTCACGCGCCTGAAATGGCAATAATCCTACTAAAGGATCAACTTCGACTTTAATGATTTTTTCAGGATTTTCTTCTGCAACTTTTTCAATTTCAACACCACCTTCAGTGGATGCCATAAAAGTAATACGACGGCTAGAACGGTCTACCACTGCACCTAAATAGAGTTCACGCTCGACCGGATAAACATCTTCAGACACCAAAATACTATTGACTGGTTGACCATTTGCATCGGTTTGATAGGTCACTAAACGTGAACCAATAATCTGATTGGCATATTCAGCTGCTTCTTCAGCCGACTTTACCACTTTTACCCCACCCGCTTTGCCACGACCACCTGCGTGAACCTGCGCTTTTAATACCGCAAACTTCCCACCAAGCTGCTCAAAAGCATGTACTGTTTCCTCAGCATTGGTAGCAAGAATACCTTCTTGTACAGGCATCCCATATTTTTTTAATAACGCTTTTGCTTGATACTCATGTAAATTCATTGATTAACCTTTTACTACTTATTTGACTTTGTTATTACACGTTTTCCCAATATCTCTTGGTTCACATCAATCAATATTGGTATTTTTGGATCTTAGATTTTACTTATCTTTATTTTTAGATGATTATTCATTCAAAAACAACCACCAAATGTAAAAAGAGCGGCCTGAGCCGCTCTTCGAAGAATTACTTACGCTTGCGTTGGATCGCGTGGATCGCACGACCATCGACTGCAAGAGCAGCTTCATGTACCACTTCAGAGAATGTTGGGTGACCGAAAGTCATCAACTGTAGATCTTCAACTGAAGAGACAAACTCAAGTGCGATCATACCTTGGTGAACGATATCAGACGCAGCAGGTCCAATCACGTGCATACCAAGTAGACGATCAGTTTTTGCATCAGCAACAAACTTCACGAAACCGGCACCTTCACCAGCAGCCAAAGCACGACCATTTACAGCAAAACCGAATTGACCAGTTTTCACTTCATGACCTTTTTCTTTGGCTTGCTCTTCTGTTAAACCTACCCAAGCCGCTTCCGGATGAGTGTAGATGACAGAAATGATAGTGTCGTAGTTCACTTGAGCAGCATGACCGTGGATACGTTCAACAGCCATTACGCCTTCTTCCATTGCTTTATGTGCAAGCATTGGACCACGTACCAAGTCACCGATTGCGTATACGCCTTCAACAGAAGTTGCACACCAGTCGTTTACTTCAACCAGACCGCGCTCAGTCAGTTTGATGCCTGAGTCTTCAGCCAATAGGCCTTCAGCATAAGCGCGACGACCTACACAAACGATCAGTTTATCGAAAGTCTGTTCTTTATCTTCACCGCCCTGGCTGTATTTAACAGTCACTTCACGACCGTTAATTTCAGTACCAGAAACTTTTGCACCGATACGGATATCAAGACCTTGTTTAGTCAGCAGTTTTTGGTAGTCTTTTGCTAATGTTTTGTCAGCCATTGGCAAGAATGCGTCCATTGCTTCAAATACAACAACTTCCGCACCTAGACGACGCCATACTGAACCAAGTTCAAGACCGATTACACCAGCACCGATCACACCAAGACGTTTAGGCACTTCTGGGAATTCAAGCGCACCAGTTGAGTCTACGATCAGGTCTTGATCTACAGGAGCAACTGGAATATTGACTGGTACAGAACCAGATGCAAGGATGACATATTTAGGCTCTAAAACCTGAGTTTCGCCTTCATGCGGTACGAACTCAACTTTTTTACCAGCAAGTAATTTACCAGTACCTTGTAACCATTCTATGCCATTACCTTTAAGTAACTGCGCAACACCACCAGTCAATTGTTCAACGACTTTGTCTTTACGCGCAAGCATTTTAGACAAATCGAAAGCAACTTCACCCGTTGTAATACCGTGGTCATCTAAATGCTTAACAGTATCTTCATAACGGTGAGAAGAATCTAGAAGTGCTTTAGAAGGAATACAACCTACGTTTAAGCAAGTACCGCCTAAAGAAGGTTTACCTTTATGAATACGTTTTTCGATACACGCAACTTTAAAACCAAGCTGTGCAGCACGAATTGCAGCTTCGTAGCCACCTGGGCCACCACCGATTACAACTAAATCGAATTGTTGAGACATTATTCTCTCCAAAAATGGGCCTAGAGGATCACCCTAAGCCCATGGATTTATTCTTTAGAATTAAAGATCAAGGATCAGACGAGCTGGTTCTTCTAACAATTCTTTGATTGTTACAAGGAAACCTACAGCTTCTTTACCATCGATTAGACGGTGGTCATAAGAAAGCGCTAGGTACATCATTGGCAAGATTTCAACCTGACCATTCACTGCCATAGGACGTTCCTGGATTTTATGCATACCCAGAATCGCAGTTTGTGGAGTGTTCAAGATTGGAGTTGAAAGCAATGAACCGAAAGTACCACCGTTGGTAATTGTGAAAGTACCACCAGTCATGTCTTCAATCGCAAGTTTACCTTCACGCGCTTTACCAGCGTATGCACGGATACCATTTTCAACTTCAGCATAGTTCATACGGTCTGTATCACGAAGTACAGGAACCACTAGACCACGGTCAGAAGAAACTGCTACACCGATGTCATAGTAACCATGGTAAACAATGTCGTCGCCATCGATAGACGCATTCACTGCTGGATAGCGTTTCAGTGCTTCAGTCGCAGCTTTAACAAAGAATGACATGAAGCCTAGACGTGCACCATGACGTTTTTCAAACGCTTCTTTGTACTGGTTACGCATTTCCATGATTGGTTTCATGTTTACTTCGTTGAACGTCGTCAACATTGCTGTTTCTTGAGTTGCAGCAAGCAGACGTTCAGCAACACGTTTACGCAGACGAGTCATTGGAACGCGTTTTTCAATACGTTCACCAACTGCAACGCTTAACGGTGCAGCAGCAGGTGCTGCAGGTTTAGACTGATGGTTCGCAACATCTTCTTTAGTGATGCGACCGCCACGACCTGTACCAGATACGTCAGCAGCATTGATACCAGATTCAGTCAATGCTTTACGTACTGCTGGAGCTTGGTCTTGAACCTGTTGACGCTCAACGATCGGTGCATTACCTGCTTCAGTTTTTGCAGCAGCTTGCTCTACTGATGCTTCAGTTTCAGATTGAACTGCTTGAGTTTGAGTTGCGCCAGATACAGCACCTTCTTCGAACTGTGCAATCACTTCAGCAGAAAGCACTGTATCGCCTTCATTTTTAACGATTGATGCAATTGTACCGTCTGCAGGAGCAACAACTTCTAAAACAACTTTATCAGTTTCAATATCACAGATCACTTCATCACGTGATACTGCTTCACCTGGTTGTTTGTGCCAAGTTGCGATCGTACCGTCCGCAACTGACTCTGGAAATACCGGTGCTTTAATTTCGGTTGCCATTATTTAGAATCTCCTGGATTATTCAGCATCGATCGCTAGAGCGTCGTTAACGAGCTGAGCTTGTTGTTTTGCATGCAAGTATGGTGAACCACACGCCGGTGCAGCTGAAGCTTCACGGCCTGCGTAACTAATACGGATTTGTTTGCCCGCTTTCATCACATCGTCATATAAACGAGGCGCGATGAACAACCAAGCACCTTGGTTTTTCGGTTCTTCTTGTGCCCAAACCAGTTCTTTCACGTTTGGATACTGAGCAAGAACTTCTGCAAGACGTGCTTCTGGGTAAGGATACAATTGTTCAATACGTACAATTGCAGTGTTGTTCAATTCTTTTTCACGACGTTTTTCAACCAGATCGTAGTAAACCTTACCACCACACAACACCAGACGGGTTACGTCTGCTTTGTTGATATTATCTACTTCATCGATCACAGTCTGGAATGTACCGTTTGCCAGTTCTTCCAGGTTAGACACCGCTAATTTGTGACGAAGCAATGATTTAGGTGACATGATGATCATTGGTTTACGGATCGGGCGGATTGCCTGACGACGTAACGCGTGGAAAATCTGTGCAGGTGTAGTTGGAGTCATCACTTGCATGTTGTCTTCAGCACATAGTTGCAAGAAACGTTCCAGACGTGCAGATGAGTGCTCAGGACCTTGGCCTTCGAAACCGTGTGGCAGAAGCATAGTCAGACCACATACACGTTCCCATTTGGTTTCACCAGATGAGATGAACTGGTCGATTACCACCTGTGCACAGTTTGCGAAGTCACCGAACTGAGCTTCCCAGATGATCAAGCTCTTAGGAAGAGTCGTTGCATAACCGTATTCAAATGCCAGTACTGCCATTTCAGACAATAAAGAGTCATAGATCGCAACACGCGGTTGGTTCTCTTTGATATGGCAAAGTGGGATATAAGTTGAGCCATCTACCTGGTTATGCAGTTTTGCATGACGGTGTGAGAATGTACCACGACCCACGTCTTCACCAGTTAAACGAACCAGATAACCATCATCTAGCAGTGATGCATAAGCTAGAGTTTCAGCAGCACCCCAGTTCAGCGGCATTTCACCAGTTTGCATTTTCAGACGGTCGTCAATCACTTTAGAGACCTGACGCTGCATCACGAAGCCTTCTGGAAGCTCACGCATTTTGCGGCCAAGCTCTTTAAGACGTTCTAGATCGCAAGTAGTATCCCACTGGTCTGTGTATTCATGACCCAGGTAGGGTGTCCAGTCTACGAACATTTTTTTGTTCGGCTCTAGAACCAGAGCATTGGCAACATGTTTACCTGCTTCAAGATCAGAACGGTATTGTTCAACCATTTGATCTGCAGTTGCACGATCAAGTACACCCTCTTGAACCAATTTGTCAGCATAAAGCGTACGAGTGGTCGCTTTTTTGTTGATCACCTGGTACATCATTGGCTGAGTTGCAGCTGGTTCATCCGCTTCGTTATGACCACGACGACGGTAACAGAACATGTCGATCACGACGTCTTTACGGAAAGTATGACGGAAATCGTGGGCAAGCTGAGCAACAAACAACACAGCTTCAGGATCGTCACCATTTACATGGAAGATCGGTGCCTGGATCATTTTCGCGATGTCAGTACAGTATTCTGTAGAACGTGCATCACGTGGATCAGATGTGGTGAAACCAACCTGGTTGTTCACTACGATATGAACTGTACCACCTACTGTGTAACCACGAGTCTGTGACATCTGGAAGGTTTCTTGGTTTACGCCCTGACCTGCAAATGCAGCATCACCGTGAACAATCACTGGTAACACGTCATCACCGCCAATGTCTTTACGACGTACTTGACGTGCACGTACAGAACCTTCAACTACAGGTCCAACGATTTCAAGGTGAGATGGGTTAAACGCCAATGCCAAGTGAACTTCACCACCTGGAGTCATCACGTTAGAAGAGAAACCTTGGTGATACTTAACGTCACCAGAACCTTTCTTGTGCAGTGATTTGCCTTCGAACTCACCAAACAGGTCAGCCGGGTTTTTACCCATGATGTTAACCAGAAGGTTCAGACGACCACGGTGTGGCATACCGATTACGACTTCTTTACAGCCTACAGAACCGGCACGCTGGATCAATTCATTCACCATAGGAATGAAAGATTCACCGCCTTCAACACCAAAACGTTTTGCACCTACGAATTTATTACCGAGGTATTTTTCCAAACCTTCAGCCGCAGTTAAACGTTCAAGAACATGTTTTTTCTGATCAGCACTCAGACCATATTGACCACTTGCGCTTTCAAGACGTTGCTGGATCCAACGTTTTTCTTTGGTATCCACGATGTGCATGTATTCAGCACCGATAGAGCTACAGTAAGTCGCTTCCATCGCTTGGACCATTTCGCCCAAAGTCGCTGCTTCCTTACCAATCGCAAGGTTACCGGTATTAAATATAGTGTCTAGATCAGACTGAGTTAAACCGTGCGCAGAAAGATCAAGATCTGGCACAACTTCACGTTTAGCCAAACCTAATGGATCCAATTTTGCTTTTTGGTGGCCACGGTTACGGTACGCAGCAATCAGCTGTAAAACGCCAATTTGACGACGTTCATGCTCTGAACTTACTGTCGATTGGATAACAGGCTGAATACGGCTTGAATTGCGACCTAAAAGTAGGAATTGCTCACGTACATTGCTGTGTGGTTGATCACCTTTTGGGAATTTATCGAAGTACGCTCTCCAGTCAGCACCCACTGAGTCTGGAGCAGTGAGGTACTGCTCATAAAGTTCTTCAATATACGCTGCACTATCAGCGGAAAGTTCAGTGTCAAGACGCAGAGCGTCAGCAACTTCTTGCATTTGTGGACCCATTTCCTATTGCAAAAACATTTTCAGGATGCTTTTTAAGCAAAACCCAGGATTAGTAATGTCAAATTGATAATTCAACATTAGTCCCCCATAAGGCATAAGCCATGAGGCGTTATCACCACACCAAGAAAATTCTTGATATGTTTAATGAACAATAACGCCCCTCAGCGGCATCATCACTCATTGAATACCCGATCGTGACCGAGCAATTTTTTGCAAATCGACTTAGAAAAACAAAGATTTAAACTATATTTTTTCTAAAGCGACTTTGACTTACATTTATATACCAGTCTCTACTTTTTCCGTGTTTAAAAAATGTACATCGACCCACACATTTTTTAAATATAGTCTTGTGCTAAATGCTATCACGATCTCGACTAATCAATTGATTTTTTTGACGAGGAACGAATGTTTTTTAGTCAAATACTTCCGTCAGAAATTACTCTAACATAGGGAGCTTTAAATGAAAAACACATTCAGCGTAGACTAAAGTCCTACATGTTTTTGATAAACAAAAAGAGAGTAAATCTTCCAATCCACTCCCTTTGCAACTTTGCGTTATATAATAACATTATTGAAAACCTTTTTCAGTCCAGAATTACATCTAAAAATCATAAATACCTCAAACAACATCATAATAGTGCATAAATCCAACCAGAATGCTCTGCAATGATTCATCACCCGATTTGATCATATGAGATACAGCACCAATAACAGCAGTTTTCACTACCACTGTTCATTTATGGAGCCCTATAAAGCAAAAAGCACACCAAGTGGTGTGCTTTTTGAAAAACTGTTGATTGCAGTCTAAATTAGCCAGCCATATCTAAAAGCATGTTACGGATGTGACCGATTGCTTTAGTAGGGTTCAAGCCTTTAGGACATACAGATACACAGTTCATGATACCTTTACAACGGAACAGAGAGAACGGATCGTCAAGACGAGCCAGACGTTCTTGAGTACCTGTATCACGCGAATCGATGATGAAACGGTATGCATTCAATAATGCTGAAGGACCCAAGAACTTGTCTGGGTTCCACCAGAATGATGGGCATGAAGTTGAACAACATGCACAAAGAATACATTCATACAGACCATTCAAGTGTTCACGTTCTTCAGGAGACTGCAGACGCTCTTTAGGAGGTGCAGGCTGGTTGTTGATCAAGAACGGATGAATCTTGTTGTACTGGTCGTAGAACTGGTTCATGTCAACTACAAGGTCTTTGATTACTGGAAGACCAGGTAGTGGACGAATCGTGATTTCATTTGGTAAATCGTTCAGGTTCCAAAGACACGCCAAACCGTTTTTACCATTAATGTTCACACCATCAGAACCACAGATCCCTTCACGGCATGAACGACGGAATGTCAAAGATTCGTCCTGTACTTTTAATGCAAGAAGCGCATCAAGCAACATACGGTGCTTATCAGTCAGTTCAAGCTTAAAAGTTTGCATATACGGTGCTTTATCCTTATCAGGATCGTAGCGGTAGATATGAAATGTACGAGTACCTCTACTCATCTTTAATCTCCTGATTAGAATGTACGTGGTTTCGGTGGAATTGCATCAACCGAAAGTGGTTTGTAACGCACTGGCTTGTACTCAAGACGGTTATCAGCAGAGAACCACAAGGTGTGTTTCATCCACTCGTCGTCACGACGGCCATATGGATACTCTGGGTGATCTGGTGGTAATTCGAAATCTACCACAGTGTGAGCACCACGACATTCTTTACGTGCAGCAGCTGAAATCAAGGTCGCTTTAGCAACTTCATACAGGTTTTCAACTTCTAGAGCTTCAATACGTGCAGTATTGAATACTTTAGATTTGTCTTTCAAGTGAATGTTGCGAACACGCGGCTCAATTGCAAGAATTTGTTTTACACCTTCTTCAAGCAGCGCAGTTGTACGGAATACACCCGCGTGGTCTTGAACGATGTCACGGATTGCATCAGCAACTTCTTGAGCATTCTCACCAGTTGTTGATTCATCCAGCTTACGAACACGCTTAATTGTGTTTTCAAGCACAGTTGTAGGAAGCGGCTCATACTCATCACCGTGGTGTTTAGTCACGTAGTCGATGATGTGCTGGCCAGCAGCCTTACCAAATACAACCAAATCAAGCAGTGAGTTTGTACCTAAACGGTTTGCACCGTGTACAGATACACATGAACATTCACCGATCGCATAGAAGCCTTTCACTGGTTTCGTGAAGTTGCGACCTTCTTGGTTAGTAGAATAAGTATCAGTATTCTTGTCGTAGTTCGTTACTAAAGCTTCAGATTCTGGAGACTCAGGAACAACTACCTGACCATGAATATTTGTAGGAATACCACCCATTTGGTAATGGATTGTAGGTACTACAGGAATTGGCTCTTTAGTAATGTCAACGTTCGCGAATTTCTTACCAATCTCGAATACAGATGGCAGACGTTTCATGATGGTGTCAGCACCCAAATGAGTCATATCAAGAAGGATATAATCACCTTTAGGACCACAACCACGACCTTCTTTGATTTCCTGGTCCATAGAACGTGATACGAAGTCACGAGGAGCCAAGTCTTTCAGAGTCGGTGCATAACGTTCCATGAACGGTTCGCCGTCTTTATTACGAAGGATTGCACCTTCACCACGACAACCTTCAGTCAACAGTACGCCTGCGCCCGCAACACCTGTAGGGTGGAATTGCCAGAATTCCATATCTTGTAATGGAATACCTGCACGAGCTGCCATACCAAGACCGTCACCAGTGTTGATATATGCGTTAGTAGATGCACGGTAAACACGACCAGCACCACCTGTAGCGAACAATGTAGCTTTCGCCTGGAATACGGCAATTTTACCAGTTTCCTGATCGATTGCCGTCACACCCAGTACATCACCAGCTTCGTTACGGATCAGGTCAAGCGCGATCCATTCAACGAAGAACTGAGTACCCATTTTCACATTGCTTTGATAAAGCGTATGAAGAAGCGCGTGACCTGTACGGTCGGCTGCAGCACATGCACGTGGAACTGCTTTTTCACCGTAGTTTGCAGAGTGACCACCAAATGGACGTTGGTAAATCGTACCGTCTGCGTTACGGTCAAATGGCATACCTAAATGTTCTAATTCGTATACCACTTGCGGTGCTTCGCGAGTCATGAACTCGATCGCGTCTTGGTCACCTAACCAGTCAGAACCTTTAACTGTGTCGTAGAAGTGGTAATGCCAGTTATCTTCTTGCATGTTACCAAGAGATGCACCGATACCACCCTGCGCTGCTACAGTGTGAGAACGTGTTGGGAATACTTTAGTCAGTACCGCAACTTTCAAACCTGCTTGAGCAAGTTGGTAAGAAGCGCGCATACCAGAACCACCACCACCAACGATAACTGCATCGAAAGTTTCGTGTGGAATATTTGTGTAATCTTCTTTAGGGGTTATAGCGCCCATGATTGTTTCCTATCAATTCGCCCAAAAAATCTGGATTGCCCAGATCGCATATGCAAATACAGCAATAATCACTGCTGAAGTCAGTACAAGGCGTAAACCTGATGCTGATGGACCCATTTGACGAGTAGTCACATAGTCAGTGAATACCTGCCACATACCGATCCATGCATGCGCAACAAGAGATAAGACTGCCAACAAAGACATGATCTTCATTGGAACTGTCATCATAAAGCCGTACCATTGCTCGTAGTTGAAGCCACCATTCAGTAGGATCCAACCAAACACCACAACGGTATAAACAGCTAGAACTACAGCACTGATGCGTTGGACAAACCAATCACGAGAACCTGAACCTGTTAAACCAGTAGCACTTTTCATTAGAGTACGATCCATACAAATGCTGCAACAATACCGATTGCAGACAAGATTAATGAAATAGTAGCTGCAGTACGACCGCTTTGCAGTTCTTCTGCAACGCCGATATCTGCAAGTAAGTGCTTAATACCAGTGAACAAATGATAAATTAAGCCGGCTACAAATACCCATACGATAAAGCGGACAAAGAAACCGTTAAAGATTTCCTGCACTTCAGCAAAACCTTCTGCTGAAGACAATGATTTATCCAACAGCCACAAAAGGACCGGTACGAGTAAAAATACGATGACACCTGAAAGACGGTGTAGAATTGATGCAATAGCCACGGGTGATTTTAAGTTTACTTCTAAAACTTGACCCATGGACAAATTGACAGGTCTGTTGCTTTTCACAGCGGGCATCCTGTAGTTAAAAACTCCATCCGGAGTTTGTTGGAATTAATTCGAAGGAAAGCTGGCATTATCAGGCAAATACATGCCTAAACATAAAACGACACTGAATTATAAAACGTGAACTATTAAAATACAAACAACTGTATTTGGCTTTTTGAACAAAAAACCCTTAAATAAGAATCATTAACAACAACTTTAAGTTCTCCCCCACTTACTTTATCTTCATATTCTCATTCTAGATATTTGTTTTTTAATAACTAACTTGATTAATTTAGTCTGTTATCTAGCCAAGCTTCGACTAAGCAGATTTAGACTAAAGATGAACAGCAAAAATATAATTTCGATCCTAAGTCCTTATTAATCCCAAGTAAAATCACAAGGATATATTTCACAAATAAATAATGACTATTTATATAAAGGCATCTCAATTTAGAATTTTTATACTAAAACTTACTTATCTATTTGTAGATCATAGTTTTTTTGATGTTTTTAGACATTTCAGATTCAAAAAAACACTTATATTTTTGATTAAGTTGTATTAAACAAAGT
Organism: Acinetobacter sp. NIOH-H-8; assembly: GCF_046635365.1. NCBI lineage: Bacteria > Pseudomonadati > Pseudomonadota > Gammaproteobacteria > Moraxellales > Moraxellaceae > Acinetobacter > Acinetobacter sp. NIOH-H-8. The sequence continues at coordinate 14,293 of NZ_JBHDVN010000037.1, read as the reverse complement.
GAAGCAAATTTACGAGCTATTTTTTAGCCGATTAAACAGAGCCAAAAAAAAATTTATTGCTTTTATTTATAATTCAAGTTTGAAGTAAAAACTTAAGGAAATCGATGTAAGTTACGAGATTTATATAATTTTAAGTTTCAGCCTTAGAATATTTTCTCAATTTCTCCTTTATTTTTTGCTAGGAAAAAACGCTTACAAATACGGCAAAGACTATATTTTTTTCTGCACCTTCTGTTCAATTTGACTTATTATAGAGGTTTGGTACTGTGATTTTATTAAACTTTTTATACCAAGATAAATGACTAAACCACTGTGAGAATGTCATTTTTCATCCATAAGTATAATTGACAAAATTTCAGTAGCCACTAATCTTATAGCAAATTTTTGATCCGTCCGTTTTGTGCATTAAAAGATTGATAGGCAACTCGGATATACATTCACCAGGACAGGAGATCTATTGAATGTCTGAAGCAACTGGCAAGAAAGCCGTTTTACAGCTTGATGGCAAAGAAATTGAATTACCAATTTACAGCGGCACATTGGGCCCAGATGTAATCGACGTTAAAGATGTGTTGGCTGCAGGTCACTTTACTTTTGATCCTGGTTTTATGGCAACAGCTGCATGCGAGTCTAAAATCACTTTCATCGATGGTAATAAAGGTGTTCTTTTACACCGTGGCTACCCAATTGACCAGTTAGCAACTAAAGCTGATTACCTAGAAACTTGCTACTTACTTCTTAATGGCGAGCTTCCAACAGCTGAGCAAAAAGAAGAATTCGACGCTAAAGTTCGTAACCACACTATGGTTCACGATCAAGTAAGCCGCTTCTATAACGGTTTCCGTCGTGATGCTCACCCTATGGCAATCATGGTTGGTGTTGTTGGTGCGTTGTCTGCGTTCTATCACAACAATCTGGACATCGAAGATGTTAACCATCGTGAAATCACTGCGATTCGTTTAATCGCTAAGATTCCTACTTTGGCAGCTTGGAGCTACAAATACACTGTTGGTCAACCATTCGTTTATCCACGTAACGATTTGACCTACGCTGAAAACTTCCTGTACATGATGTTTGCTACTCCAGCAGACCGTGACTACAAAGTAGATCCAATCCTTGCGAAAGCAATGGACCGTATCTTCACGCTTCACGCTGACCACGAACAAAATGCTTCTACGTCTACAGTACGTTTAGCTGGTTCTACTGGCGCTAACCCATATGCATGTATCGCTGCTGGTATCTCTGCACTTTGGGGTCCTGCTCACGGTGGTGCGAACGAAGCTGTTCTTAAGATGCTTGATGAAATCGGCACTGTAGAAAACGTTGCTGGCTTCATGGAAAAAGTGAAAACTAAAGAAGTTAAACTCATGGGCTTCGGTCACCGTGTGTACAAAAACTTCGATCCACGTGCGAAAGTAATGAAAGAAACTTGTGACGAAGTTCTTGGTGCTCTTGGCATCAACGATCCACAGCTTGCTCTTGCGATGGAACTTGAACGTATCGCACTTTCTGACGAATACTTCATCAAACGTAACCTTTACCCTAACGTAGACTTCTACTCAGGTATCATCCTTAAAGCGATTGGTATCCCAACAGAAATGTTTACTGTGATCTTCGCGCTTGCACGTACAGTTGGTTGGATCAGCCACTGGTTAGAAATGCACAGCGGTCCTTACAAGATCGGTCGTCCTCGTCAGCTTTACACTGGTGAAGTTCAACGCGACATCAACCGTTAATTCGGTTAGCGTTGAAAGACGTAAAAACCACCCTTCTGGGTGGTTTTTTTATGACTGACAAAAACCAACACAACCAAGATGTGAAAAACTTAAAATAGTAAACCTGAAGAATTTTCAATTTCTACAAATTTCTAGAAATTACTCTTATATCGTTAAGGATTGAGTTTTAATGCTGTTTTACCTGCTTCCCTTCATCCTGAAAATGATTCGTTTTGATCAGTTTAAAAGCCGGAACTTAACTTCAGGTGAAATCAAGCTTTGCCAGCAAGTCTTTGCTGACCTGATTGACTATTCAGCAGTCCGTATCATGAATCACCCTTTCCTGCCCTGGCAATCCAAGCATGTGATCATGGCACCAAGTGGTTATATTCATGTGCGTAACTTGAATTATCGGAACGATTATTCTAAAGAAAGCCGTTCTTATCAGGCGCTTTTCATTCATGAAATGGCACATATTTATCAATATCAGCAGAATATTAATGTTTTGTTTAAAGGTGCTTTTTTACAGGCCGCTTATTTTTTAAGTATGGGAAAATATAATCCTTACAAATATCAATTTAATCCCAACAAATCCTTTTTAGACTATAACATTGAACAACAGGGAGATATTGCACGCGATATTTTTTTAAAAAAAATCCCCAATATTATTCTAAAAAATCAGTTAAGCAGATGATATTGAATATTTTTCACTCAAGTATTCTGTTGATTTCTATTTTAGGAAAATAAACTTATTTAAATCCACTTGAGTATTTTTGTGCATTTACCAGAATAAAAAAGCACCATAATAAGTCATTTTTGACCATAACTTTGTGCATCTGTTTCAATTCTCCTGAAACAGCTCTAGCATCTGCCTCAAATTTCGATAAAATAAGCCAAGTATGATATTTTTAGCTCGCAAATCAAGATTTAATGATCATGCGGTCATGACTTTTTTAATTTTGGCCATTTGGCATTTTGTTCGTATCAAACTGCACTCAGCTGGATAATTAGAATTTTAAAAATCAGTGATTTAGTGTATTCACCTATAGGAATAGGACTTAATTGGAATGAAAAGTTTTAAAATTGCGATTGCTCAATTCTCTCCACATGTGGGCAATTTAGATGCAAATACGCAGACAATGATAGATTTGGCAAATCAGGCCAAAAAAGATAAAGCTGATCTTATTATTTTCCCTGAACTTTCAACTTTAGGTTATCCGGCTGAAGATTTATTAATTCGTCCAAGTCTGGCTAAACGTACAAAACTGGCGTTTGAGAAACTGACTGAAGTAAAAGATATCGTCATGGTCTTTGGTTTTGTTAATCAAACCGAAGATGGTGAACGCTATAACTCAGCCGCCCTCATGAAAGATGGCGAAGTTTTAGGTGTTTATAATAAACAAACATTGCCAAACTATGGTGTATTTGATGAGAAACGCTATTTTGGCGAAGGACATCAGCATCTGGTCTTCGAATATCTGGGACACAAGTTTGGTGTTCTGATCTGTGAGGATGTCTGGTCATTGTCTACGGTTCAACAGCTGGCTCAACTGAATATTGATACTGCGCTGGTTCTGAATGCTTCCCCATACGAAGTTGGCAAACCGCAACACCGTATCGATACCATGGCTGCGCTGGTCAAACAGTTGAATATCAATCTGGTGTACTGTAACCAGGTAGGTGGCCAAGATGATCTGATCTTTGACGGCACCAGCTTTGTACTCAATAAATCAGGCGAAGTGGCTCTGCAAGCACCTAGCTTTGAAAAAGGCCTGTATATCGCTGAATATGATGCAGAAAAATTAGAGTTCAGCAAAGGCACGATTACTCCAGCGCTGGAAACCATGGCTGAGATATATCAAAGTCTGGTGATGGCAACTCGTGACTATGTACAACGTTCAGGTTTCCCAGGCGTGATTCTGGGTCTGTCTGGTGGTATTGACTCAGCCCTGACTCTTGCCATCGCAGCAGATGCGATTGGCCCTGACAAAGTCCAAGCAGTGATGATGCCTTATACCTATACTGCTCAGATCAGTGTAGAAGATGCTACTGAACAGGCAAAAACCATGGGTGTAACTTTCGGTATTGCCGAGATTAACCCGATTGTAAGTGGCTTCTTGCAAACGCTGTATCCATTCTTTGGCAATGCCCCTGTAGATGCCACTGAAGAAAACCTGCAAGCACGTGCACGCGGTACGCTATTAATGGCACTTTCTAACAAGTTCGGCAATCTGGTTCTAGCAACCGGTAATAAATCTGAACTTGCCGTTGGCTACTGTACGCTATACGGCGATATGGTCGGCGGCTTCGCGGTATTAAAAGATGTGTATAAAACCATTGTGTTTGAACTGGCGAAATACCGTAACAGCATCGCAGAAACTCCTGTGATTCCTGAGCGTGTGATTACCCGTCCACCATCTGCAGAACTTCGTCCAGATCAGGTCGATCAGGATTCATTACCGGCTTATGAAGTGCTTGATGCGATTCTTTATGCTTATATTGAAGAAGATCTGAGCCAGGATGACATCATTGCCAAAGGCTTTGAAGCTGAAGTTGTGAAAAAAGTGATTCGTCTGGTGGATATTAACGAATACAAACGTCGTCAGGGTGCGATTGGTCCACGTATTAGCTCGCGTTCTTATGGTCGTGAACGTCGCTATCCGATCGTTAATGGTTGGAAAGCAGGTATCTAAGTTTTAACTAAACCAGATCAGCCATAATGCCCAAGTAAATGCTTGGGCATTTTTTTATCTTTAAGCAATAAATAGGGTTAAGAAATTAAAAGAAGATTCAAAAATTTAAACAGACAGATATTTAGAAGAACTTTCTCTTAATTTTTTATTGATATTTTTATGGCACAAAAAAAGAGACCAAGCTGAGAGCTTGGTCTTTAAAAATGGTGGCTATGACGGGACTTGAACCTGTGACCCCCGCATTATGAGTGCGGTGCTCTAACCAACTGAGCTACATAGCCGTAAACTGTGTGCGCATTATCGTAATTTCAGGTTGTATCGTCAAGCATTTTAAACCACAAATGTTCAGTCTTTATGCAAATTAATCATAAACTCTTAAACTTTGTACAAATCATGATTTAATTCGAAATCCCATAACAGAATCTACAAAAATTGGTACCAACTTTTAAAGCCAAATCTAAATCGAAGTCGTATCATATAATATTTAATTTTAAGAATAACTTGCTGAAGAAACAAAATAAAAAGTGAATCTAGGACCTTTTCCTATCGCTATAATACTTTTCCAAATATGGCCAATAGTATCTCTGGATTAAAGCAAAACTGAAGATGACGAAATTCAAAATATACCTAAGCCTGCTCCTATTGAGTTTTATAAGTTTAGCCAATGCAACTGTTATTCATCCAAGCAGCAGATTTTCAGGATGTGATGATGTGAAGAGTCTGGCTCAAGAAGTCATGCTCTTTAGACTGAAAGGTGCACCACAGAAATGGATGATTCAGCAAATAAAACAGCACTACGGTACAGCGAATGATCTCCATGCTCTGATTGGTATAAAACTTACTGAAAAAGCGTTTAAATATGAAATACCCCAAGATCAGTCTGGGCGTTCCGCCTTAATTAAAAACTTTGCAATTGATCACTATAATGAATGTGAGAAATCCATTACAGATCGTGCTCAATTTAAAAAAGAAAATAACGGTATTAACCCACCCTTGGAAAGGGAAGTTTTAGAACACTAAAATTATGCTGATAGAAGGTTACTATTAGAAATAGCAGTCTATCTTTATGCAGTTTGATAGATTTTTCATTATTAAAATCTCAATTTTAAACCTGTTCCTACAGTTTTATATAATAGGGATTTTTTGAATCTAAAATTACAGGTAATAACGCAGTATTAAAATCAGATGGCTTTTTTAAGTTAGTTCATTAATATTCTAAAATCATATTATTTTAATCTCAAAATATAAATATAAATCAAAAACTTATAAAATATACCAACCATTAAAAATTATTGCTTTGTTAAACATAATACTGAGGTATTTACTTGGTTTTATTTTTATAAAATACGCGTTATGATCAAAGTATAAACAACAATTCGTATACGATTTTAACGCGTCATATTTTTATAAAACTTATTTCCGATAAGGAGAATTCTAATGTCATTTGAACATATTTTAGTACCCGTTGACGGTTCAGAAACTTCCTATGCTGCAGTCGATAAAGCCGTCGAAATTGCCAAAGCATTTAACAGTAAAGTGACAGTGGTTCAGGTGCTGGCACTTGATCCCTATATCGCTGCTGAATATATTACAGCAGCTCAAACCAATGACCTGGTTGAACGTGCCCGTACTGCAATTCTGAAGACACTTGATGAAGCAAAAGCGAAATTTGCTGCGGCAGGTATTAATGCAGAGACCCAGCTACTCGAAGGTCAGGTGATTTATAGCGAAATTGTCAAGGCAGCTGAATCCTTGAATACTGATCTGATTGTGATTGGTTCACATGGCCGTACTGGCTTCAAGAAACTGTTCCTGGGAAGTGTTGCACAAAGCATCTTGGGACAGGCCAATGTTCCTGTAATGGTCATCCGTAAGTAATAAAAAAATCCCCACTTCAATCAAGTGGGGATTTCTCTTTCAAACAAATCCATCCCATTGATACTGCTTTAAGCTGACCCGATTTCCAGTACATAGGATCCCTTCTGCGCCTAATTTTTGCTGTTGAATATTATGTCCATATTCATCCAGTTTATTGAGACTGATCTTACCTTGAGCGTTCAGGACACGATGCCAAGGCAAATCGGTTTCTGTATCAAGCTGACTTAAAACCCTACCCACCAGACGCGCATGTTTGGGCAAGCCAGCCAGCTTAGCGATCTGTCCATAGGTCGATACTTTCGCATATGGAATCTGACTGACCACACTCAGAATCATTTGTGCCATTTCCTGGCTTGCACTTGATGTCATAGGCTTTCAATCTTGATAAAAAATTCTCACAATTAGAAATTCTCTGGATTCTCTAAACGTTTCACTTCCTGTACTTTGTCAGGATGATGCACGGTTGCTACACCATCGGCATCTTTCTTATCAACCAGCATTTCAGGCTGGAAGATGGTGATGGTTTCATTTCCATTTGCATCTTCCCCTACAATATACTGAAAACCGCGCCGGTTCATCTTATGGCACATCCGCTGATACCAGCCTTTAAAGCCTTGAGTTTCTTCATTCGGGTTGTAATAGAAGGCATTCATTACGGCTGGCAAACCTAGGCCACAAACCACCCCAGAAAGAAGTACCACAATGAAAGTATATCCAATCAGAATACTGCTATACGCTTCCAGTTGTGGAATATTGGCCACTGCCAGAATCAAGGCTAAGGAAATCCCGCCACGTACACCACCCCAAGACAGAATGGTTAAACTACCGTTATAACTTTTCTTGCGCATTCTAGGGAATAATGCAAAAGACAGATGGTTGGCCAGGAATCGCGCCAAATGCAGAATTATGAAAGCAACAATTCCGCCTAGAACCAGACTGGTGCTTAGATCAATAATGAACAGTTCCAGACCAATCAAGGTGAACAGGAAGGAATTGATAATCCCCTCTACCGTATGCCAGAAATGGTTTACATCACCGATGTCTGCATCAGCCAGAATTTCTTTCCATTTATTACCGACGATCAAGCCGCCTATTACACAGGCAATGGGAGCAGAAGCATGCGCCAATAAAGCAACCAGATATGAACCACAAGCCAACAGTGCAGTAGTTAATATCAGTGATTCCATTTCATGCTTACCGCGCAGAATACGTAGAATCGCCAGACCAAAACCGATTCCGATCAAGACTGCCACGACAATTTCATAAAGCAATGTTTGCAGGACGGCAAGTACAGTAAAGTTTTCACCTTGCAGTACATTCAGCAAGGTCATAAATAATGCAATACACATCGCATCATTAAACAGTGATTCACCTTCCAGCTTCACGATCAAATGATGGGGTGCGCGTACCGAACTGAGTACACCTTTAATCCCAATGGGATCCGTTGCTCCGAGCGCAGCACCGAGTAATAGCAGGACTAATATATCGACGTGGTTACCAATCAGGAACTGATAACCGTACAGCGCAATACCAAAGAAAACTGCACAGAAAACCAATGCCAGACTGGCCAGAATACCAATCGGCCGCCAGTGATTGCGTAAATCTGAAACCTTAAACTTCAATGCGGATGAAGTCAGAATGAAACAGATCACCCCATTAATCAGGAAGTCATAAAAATTGACATGGCGAACTGCTTTCTCAATATTATCAATATTGATGCTAAAAAATGGATTACCCTGTAACAGGCTGGCGCACCATTGCAGGATAAATACAAAAATAGCGGAAACAATCGGCACACCAATGGCTTGAGGAAAACTTAGAACACGTTTGTTGAACATGGTAGTGGCAATTGACAGAGCAAAGACCACCGTCAACAGTTGTAAAAAAAAGAAACTTCCCATTAGGTTTCCTAAGATTTGGCAATTTGCAGCCGTGAGCTGAAAGATTTACTTGAAATATAAATTTAAAAAAACAGTATATTTTAGCGGATCAAGTTTAGTCCCATTTTTTTTCGAATTAAGTTAAGTTTCTTTTCAATATTCACAACTGATGATTTAACATACAGTCTTAAAGCACTTTATTGCTCATCTCTCTTCTTTCTATTTAGAAATTTTCTCCTATGCATCAAACTGTCAAAACCATATTCCGTCTATGTCTCGCTGCTGTCATTTTTCTGGTCACACTCTCCTTGATGTTTACCTGTGTTGCCAAAGTTCAGGAAATTCTGAAAGCAGATCAATATTATCAGCAAGCCGTGAGCATTCCTTTAAAAAGCAGTGCCAAAGCACAATATGTACTGGTGTCTAATAATCAACGTCCAGACAATGCGCTGTTTATCCTGATTGCGGGAAGTGGTTATGTAGCAAAAATCAGCTGTGAGCATTATGCGGCCCTATGTACTGATGACTATAATCAGTCACATACCCGGCAGATTCAAAATGTTAATTTAGTAAAAGTGAGAAATTATTTTTATATTGAAAATATTCAGTTCCAAGATAGTCGAACTGGTCAGATCACTAAACTTAGCTATTCCAAAAATGAATTGAAGCAATTTTATAATAATGACATCAGCAATTTAAAATATATTCTCTTTGCGATTTCGCTATTTGCCTTGGCTGCCTTATTTGTCAGTATCAAGATTTTGAAAAACTTCCGTCGTTTTCTGGAAAAATAACTATTCAATCATTAGGGGAGCATTTTCTCCCCTTTTTTGATCTTTAATTTTAGATATTTTGATTAAAAGTATCGCAAGCAGACATTTGTCCCGATTTCAAACCGGTATTAAACCATTTTACCCGCTGTGCACTGGTACCATGCGTAAAGCTATCCGGTACGACATGGCCTTGTGCTTTTTTCTGCAGATAGTCATCACCGATCTTGTGTGCCGCATCCATGGCTTCCTGTACATCCCCCTGCTCCAGGAACTGAGTACGCTCATGGTTATGATACGCCCATACCCCCGCCAGACAATCTGCCTGTAGTTCTTGACGTACAGAAAGTTGATTGCCCTGAACTTGAGTGGCTTGTTGACGTGCCTGCTGTACCTGTGAAGAAATACCTAAAATGGTCTGGATATGATGACCTACCTCATGCGCTACCACATAGGCTTGAGCAAAATCACCTGCCTGATCATTGCGAGATAACTCGGTTGAGTTCTGTTCCCCGCTGATTCCCATCTGAGTACGCATATCTTTAAAGAATGCTGTATCAATATAAACTTTCTGGTCTGCCGGACAATAGAAAGGTCCCATGGCCGATTGCGCTGTACCACAACCAGAATTTACCACACCACTAAATAGAACCAGTTTGGGTGGAGTATATTGCTGGTTCAGCTGCTGCTGGAATACTTGAGACCAGGTATCTTCTGTATCGGCAAGCACAGTTCCTACAAAATCAATCGCTTCTTGCTGCTCTGGCGTTGGATTTTCCAGCCCCCGTGTTTCTGCACTAGAAACACCTTGTGTGACCTGCTTGGTGGTTTGATAGGCTTGCTGTGGATCAACGCCAAAAAACTTCCAGGCCACGAAAGCAATAATCAACCCGAGAATACTGATTCCACCGGCTTTGGCACCACCGCCACGACGGTCTTCTACATTGCTACTAACACGACGTCCTTTCCAGCGCATAGTGAGATTCCTTATAGTTTAAAGTCAGCTTATTTTAACGGGCCTAATTTATGCCTGCTTTGGTTTCGATCTGATTTTTTGAATAAAGCCAATCAAGATAAATACGATTAACCCTGCCACAAAACCAATCACCAGATTAATTAATGTAGGCGTAACAGCCCCTATGATACTTCCTAGGCTAGGAATATGCTCTACATACTCAACTGAATCTTCAGTGAAATGATGAAACCATGGAATGGTATGGGCAATAATCCCGCCACCGACCAGGAACATTGCAATCGTACCTACAATCGTCAGGGTTTTCATCAATTTAGGGGCAAAAGCCAGCAATCCACGGCCTACACTTTGCTTAAAGCTAGATACCTGCTTAGTCAGGTACAAACCTAAATCATCAATTTTAACAATCATGGCAACGAAGCCGTACACTCCGACTGTCATTAATATGGCAATTCCTGCCAGTACGATGACCTTGGTGGTAAAAGCTGCGGCTGCCACGGTGCCCAAAGAAATCACTACAATTTCCGCTGACAGAATGAAATCAGTTCGGATCGCACCCTTAATTTTCTCTTTTTCAAATGTAGCCAAATCGGTTTCGATCGTAGTGAATTCAGCCTCAGCATCTTCTTCAGTCTTAGCTTTCTTATGCTTTAAGCTATGCAGGACTTTTTCTACGCCTTCATAACAGAGAAATAGACCACCAATCATTAGTAAAGGATTAATTAACCAGGGTGCAACCACACTAATAAGTAAAGCCAAAGGAACAAGAATCAGCTTATTAATAAAAGAACCTTTGGCTACTCCCCACACCACAGGAAGTTCACGTTCTGCCCGTACACCGCTGACTTGCTGGGCATTTAATGCCAAGTCATCCCCCAAGACACCTGCTGTCTTTTTTGCAGCCATCTTGCTCATCACGGCAACATCGTCTAAAACAGTCGCAATATCATCTAATAATATTAATAAGCTGCTCGCCATTCTTGTTATCCTTATTACCTTTAGACATATTTTAATGAAAATATTTAAAAAATATTGTATTCACTTGTTTAATTAATAAGATTTTTTTACTGCAGTTTTTTTTTCTGGCTGACATTCAAAAACAGAATGCCGTACAATGTGGCCATTCGTTAAAATATAGATGTAGTACAGACTACTTTTTGGAATAGATAATGAGTAATCAAGATAATCGTCCAGTAATCTTGACTGGCGACCGTCCTACCGGACAGCTTCACCTTGGCCATTTTGTCGGTTCATTACGCTCTCGCGTAGGTTTACAAGATTCTCACCATCAACATTTGTTACTCGCTGATGCTCAAGCCCTGACAGATAATGCAGATAACTTTGAAAAAGTACGTCGCAATATTATTGAAGTAGCAACAGATTATCTGGCTGTCGGCATTGATCCAACTAAAACTACAATCTGTGTTCAGTCTTGCCTGCCAGCCTTAAACGAACTGACCATGCTCTATCTGAACTTTGTGACAGTTTCACGTCTAGAGCGCAACCCGACCATTAAATCAGAAATTCAGATGCGTGGTTTCGAGCGTGATATTCCAGCAGGTTTCTTATGCTATCCAGTGGCTCAGGCAGCAGATATCACAGCCTTTAAAGCAACTGTAGTTCCGGTGGGCGAAGACCAGATTCCAATGATCGAACAGACTAATGAGATCGTACGTCGCCTTAACCGTCAGATTGGCCGTGAATTACTGCCTGAATGTAAGGCGCTGCTTTCTAATGTGGGACGCTTACCAGGTTTTGACGGCAAAGCGAAGATGTCTAAATCCCTAGGTAATACCATTGTTCTAGATGCTTCTGATAAAGATATCAAAAAAGCTGTCAATGCGATGTATACCGATCCAAATCACCTTCGTATCGAAGATCCAGGCCAGGTGGAAGGCAATGTGGTATTTACTTATCTTGATGCATTCGACACCAATAAAGAAGAACTGGAAGAACTGAAAGCACATTATCGCCGTGGTGGTTTAGGTGATGGTACGGTGAAAAAACGTCTGGAAGGTATTCTGAAAGAGTTGATCGGTCCGATTCGTGAACGTCGTATGGAACTGGCTAAAGACCCGGATTACATTATGGATATTTTGAAAACGGGTACAAATAAATGCCGTGATATTACACAGGCCACTTTAGATGAAGTGAAAACAGGCTTAGGTGTTTTCCATTTCTAAGCTAGACAATATTTAAAAGAAGCCCTTCATATGAAGGGCTTTTTTATTTAAGTCTAAAATGCGCAAAAATAAGGCAAGTTTCCACACAGATTCTTCATAGTTTTAACCTTACTTAACATCTATTAACATGAATACTGATGAGTCACATGAGAATGAGTCCTACTATACTTACATACAGTAAGGAATCAAATTTAACTCTCTCCACAGTTAATGTTGATTTAGTTTTGAAAGAAACTTCCTTTTTCTACGCAATGACAACCCCAATCATTGCGTTTTTTTTGTCTGTAATTTTTGAAAATATAAAAAATCCTGCCAGATCAGCAGGATTTTGTTGTTGTATCTTGAATATTAATATCTAAACAAGCCTTTTTCTAATGGAATTTCAATTCCAATAGAGGCACCGCCATCCTGACCATTTACATCTGAGTCACTTATCCAGGCATTAATTTTAAGTGGCATTTCTGGACGAATATAATGCGACCAGGTGACATCTAGTGCTTTAATTTCATCATCAAAAGCAAAAGCAGCATTATTTTCAGGTCTACGGTCAGACTGATTGACTTCAGCAAATAATACCCGCCCAGATAAACGGTTCATCGGATCAAAACGGATATCACCACCTACTGAAACCATCTGCGCATCACCACCTAAAGCATGTGCCAGCGGATAACCATGCTGATAAAAGCCATCAGTATAATTGGTATGGTTATAAGAAATACCGCGCACCTTGCCGTTAGTCCGTGTATCTGCCCATTCTGTATAAAGTTGATAGGGCATATTTCTTACAGTTGCAGAATAGTCTATCCCAGCCAGATACATTTTCTTCGCAGGGAGACCACCGGCTTCATCTTCACCAACATATTGCCCATAGAAGCCCATAGGCACCTGTGTCAAAGGAAACAGATTCAGACGTGCATCAAAACCAGCGATCTGATTCGATGGGTCAGGTTCATCCGTACCACCATTATCTTTATTCCCGACAAAAGCATCCCATAGTGAACTTAAGCTTTCAGGACGTCCTTCCCCACCCCACTGAATCGCACGAGAAGCACCTAGCTCCAAGTAAGATAAAGGTTGGGCAGTTACACGAAGCCCAATAAGTTTGGCATCTGGAACGGCAGTATAATCATCCAATTGTCCTGCAAAAGCCTGATATTGCCACGGTCCAATCCAGGACAGCCATTTAGTTTCAAAAGCTGTTTGTTCTGCACGCTGTGCCATAAAACCATATACTGGGCGGCTAGCATCGCCACGAATCAAGCTGCCATCATGTCCTGGACCCCAATAGGTCGGAATTTGGCCAGCAATCAGCCATTGATTCCAGAGTTTCCCTGCAAGATAAGATCCTTCCAGATTCACATCCTGATCATTCTCAATTTGTCGATCTTTTTCGGCATTAACTCGGAGCTTGGCATCCCAGTTTTCGCCACCTGCATTAAACTCTAAAGCTGCCTGAAATTGTGCCTTTTGCTGATCGCCAAAGGCTTGAGGAATATCTTTTGGATCACTTTCCGCAAATAAGCCTACTTTGAGCTGCTGATTGTCTGCTGTTAATTTTGCCAGAACTGAATCAATAACACGTTGTTGTACTTTGTTACTCACTTGTGCATTGGATAGAGCACGTTGAATTTCATCACCACTGAGCGGCCAGGTCGAGGTACTGATCTGGATCACCCCTTGCTGGTTTAACCAGTTCAAGTCAGTACGAAGATTTGCATCATTCAGAACCAGCCCTTGAGCAAAAACAGGAAGTGAAAGTGTCGTAAGAAGTACACTTAATAATGGTTTTTTTAGAAACATGGGATCAATATTCTCAAGTTTATTTTTGCCTAACCATAGATATTTCAAAAACAATATTCAATGGCGAAACTGTATCAGTATAATATGAAACCCTAGATTTAATTGACTTTTAAAATAATAAATCGCTTCGAAAAATGAGATAGAAATACAAAAAATGAAATCACTAATATAAAAAAAATAGATTTAAATAGTGCTGGGTTTTAATTTTATTTAAGATAAATACTGAACACATAAAAAAGGCAGTTTTAAAAACTGCCTTTTTTCGAATAAGTCATGTCCCGTCCTGAAATAAGTTTACACCTTAAGAGACTTATTTTATGGAACATGCACAAGAACAACGAGTTAAACGCACACAACGTGATTATAGCTTCGCCTTTAAAATGATGGTTGTACATAAAGTA
>NZ_JBHDVN010000036.1:0-28151 GCF_046635365.1 Acinetobacter sp. NIOH-H-8 | reverse complement strand
GTCGCCATGTCACTGAATACTCGTCCTAGAAAAGCGTTAGATTGGCTTACACCATTAGAGAAGTTTGCTCAGCTTGTTGATTATCATAAGGCTTTTGAAACTGTCGCACCTCATGTTTGAATTCGCCGACATTTAACAGAAACGGAGCTTAAGCTCCGTTTTCCATTTCTAAATTAGTCAACCTATATAAAATTTTAAATCGATAAAAACCGTATAAAGTGATCAAAAAATCTCTATAAGTTTTTTCTATCGACCGGATAAAAATACCTAAAGAAGTTAAATGGTTCTTTGCCTAATTTAATTAACCTTTTTTCTAAAACTAGATACGTAATAGAGCCTGCCAAGATCGAAGAGGTAATCAGTATAGAGCTAAATAGGTAAGGGTTTAATATATTGAGTTTGTTTAAAACCATAGCAACTGGGCTTAAAGTAAAAGGATGAATCAAATATAAAGAGTAAGATGAATCTCCAAGATGATTAAAGAATCTTAAAATTAGTGATTTAGTTTCTGTGATTAAGTCTTCTAAAGCTACGCATCCAATAAAAATGAAAAACATTGAGATCCCGATTTTTAATGATCTCAAGGTGATGAAATCAGGTAGTTTATAAAAGTTTTGATAGGCTAATAGGGAAGCACCGACAAGAATCATAAATATAGACATTAATCGGGAAAGACTAGTATTTTTTATAATGATAAATGCCAGAACGCCTAAAGCGAATTCAAGCAAAAGATTATGGGTTAAAAACATCAGAAATTCAGATTTTGGTTGGAGTATTAAACCTATAGCCACAATAACTGAAAAATATAGAATGATAAAAAGATATTTATATAAGTCTTTTAATAAAAAGATTAGAAAAAATGAAAATATAAAATAATAATAAAATTCGTAGCTTAAAGTCCATCCATTATTAATTAAAAATTTACTGCCATTCGGAATTAAAAAGAAAGATTCGAAAATTCCTGTTTCACCACCGGATGAATTTATAAGATTTGGAGAAATCAGAAATACGATTAAAGCAAAAAAACTGAGAACCCAATAAAGAGGAATGATTCGAATGAATCGGTTTCTCATGAAATTTAGAAAATTAACTTTTTTATTAGATCTCTTGCGAAAGTCATTATTGCAAGTTTATCCGGTTTACGAGTGCAGCAATTAAGTTAATGCGTAAACCGAATCTTTTCCGTCTATTTCGATAGCGTTCACTTAATATTCTAAATCTTTTCAATTGACTATTAATGTGTTCGATCACAACTCGTATTTTCCCAATCATTTTATTGTACTTTTTCTCAACATCAAATAAGGGTAAATTCTTCTTTTTCTTTATTGGTATCAATAATTTAAAGCCATCTTGCTCTAATCCGTAGTACCCTAAATCGGTCATAACATATTCACAATGTTTGAATTTCTTAACCGTTTTTCTTGCCAATTTAATATCATGCTGACTGCCATTCGATATATCTAGCCCTATGATTTGTTTGCTGTTCGGATGATAGATCACTTGTGCTTTTAGCGTATGTTTCTTCTTTTTACCACTGTAGAACTTACTTTGATTTTTTTTTCGGACGTTCTATTGAACATTCTGTCGCATCAATAATGACCCAGTTAAAGTGTTCGTCTGCTGTGGTAATGCTTCGTTTTGGCAGAGTAAAACGTCTTGATTTCATCAATGCATCTTCAACCTTTTTAATGGTTCGATTCACATTACTTTCAGCGATATGGTAATTTGCTGCTAATTCCAGTTGAGTGCTGTAGTTCCGTAAGTAATTGAGAGTTAATAACAACTGATCCTCTATATCTAAAGTATGAGGACGACCTGATTTCTTTTTGAGTGATTCTGCTTTTTCTAAAACCTCTACCATTTCAGTAAAAACATGTCGAGGTACGCCAACCAAGCGTTTGAATTCAGAATCTGAAAAACGATTTAATTTCTGATATCTCATGAAATTTATATTGAGGTGGTTTTTACTTTCGCAAGAGGTCTATTATATGTTGTATAACACATAATAAAGCCAGAGATTATGAAAAATAAATCAACGCCAGAACCACCTATGTGATACCACTGAAGCGTATCAACACTGTATTGTTGTCCTTTAAAGGAGGTATGACTTATAACTACCATTAAGGCAGCAATCCCCCTAAGAAATTGCACTGAATAAAGCATAGTTATTATTTTATTAAAGTATTTAATTTAAACTACCATACTCAATGTTTGTCTAACAAATATACCTAGTGAAAGACCGTGAATATTACTAATTATTTAATCTAAAATCATTACGGTTGGTTTTATGTAAAAGTAGCCGTATTTTACGGGAACTCAAATATTCACTAGAGTTTAGAAACTGGTAAAAAATGAATTTTTTATTAATTATTATTATTTATTAACCGGCTTAAAATATGTTTCAAAATTTTAATAAAAAGTAAAAGTACTCAGCTTAATAAAAGAAATTCCAGAAACCATTGATGAATTAATTCAAAGATCACGTATACATTATTAACTTCACACCAAAATTTGGGAATTTTCTATAAGTAGATGAAAGATATAGGTAGTAGTGATTGCTAAGATTTCTGTTTAGAAACTTCAGTATCATCTTCAAATTTTTAATCATTAAATAATAAAAAACCCCGGCATCCTGCCGGGGTTCTTTGTATGGGTTAGCTTGGTATAACTCCTGTCGTACCTTACTGTCCTTGTGCTTATCTATTGTTATCCTTATGTGGAACTCCCTGTTCCTGATGTAATCATCATATGAAAATTCATTTAACTAAAATAGGGGTAAAGAACTTGAATAGCTGTAAGTCAAAGAGTACAAGGTTGATTATTAAATAGGCATGTTTTTTGTATCATTTAGAAATTAAAAACAATTACCCTTTAAAAATATTTTGAGAAAAGAGGAAGAATGTACATACTTAATAAGTTGCTTGAGCTCGACTTGGCTGTCGTTTCAAAATTGAATAGAGCGACTCATTTAATCCTTTCCTTCATCTTTGCTAGTGGATGTAGCAGTTGCACTACTGATAGAGAATAAATCACTGATTTGTATTTTGGTCGGGTTGCCGCTGTTCTGGCAAAGATAACTGATGCTCAAATTACATGGGCATTTAGAAAGTAAAAAACTGATACTTGATGGCAGATCTCAAATAGCAAAATTTTGAAGCTTTTTAATATAGAAATATTTAAAAAATACATGTTCAAAGCAAGTGGCTGAATTTATATAAAAATTCATTTTATTTTTCAAGTTATTTTACTATTCGATAAATTATTTTGTATCTGATCATAGAAAATTTTTATAAAATCAGTTATATATATTAAACAGAAAAATATTGAGTAATGTACATAATCTAAAATATTGAGGTAGACAATGAGCGACGCAAGACTTTTATATGTTAGTAAGTTGTATGACTGCGAAGATCCAATGAATGATCTATTCAATATTCTGACAGAAGCGTTGAATTTCAATTCACGTAATGCGATTTTTGGGGCTCTGTATTATGGAAATGGTTACTTTGTTCAATGTCTGGAAGGAGATAGGAACAAGATTGAAGATCTGTTCTATAAAAAAATCTTGAAAGATCCTCGACATAAAAATTGTGAAGTTCTGTATTTTGAAGATGTAAATGATCGACTCTTTTCAGACTGGCATATGAAATATGCCAATATCCATCAGGATATTCTTGGATTCTTTGCCGAACATAATCTGGATGAATTCAATCCTTATACCTTGAATGCCGAGACCATTCCTCAATTTATTCAGATATTGGCAAGTTTGAATGACCATGCCTATACATTGAAAGCAAGTTAATTCTTACATCATCATGCGATATAAGCTAAAGCTCTGTATCGCATGATTTTTTAGAATGAGCATTTACTTTAAATGAGTTAAATAAAAATATTTTATAAATTCAAAAACATAAATATGGCTAATTCAAAAAATTATATTCAGATCTCATCTTTATCATTACATACCAAGCCAAGCTTTTTAAACCTAACAATCAGTGCAAAATTCTTCTGCTATTTATCAGGCAGATGATACTTCTGTATTTTGAAAAATTTAAGTAGGACGTTGAGGTGAGCTATAAATTAACCACAAGCAGACTTCGCTTCGAAACCGCAACCTAATTTATTATAAAAAAGAAATTTTTTAGGCTAATATAAAATTCATCATGATTATAAGTATCTATATATAGGTACGCCATTGAAAGGATTACAGCATGCAACAAGAAGTCATCATTGTCGGTGGTGGTATGGTCGGCTTGAGTCTCGCGCTGATGTTGGCCAAAACCAATATTGCAGTCAAACTTTTGGAAGCGATCAAATATCCAGATTATGATGATGTAAACCTTGCACCCTATCATTCCAGCTTTGATGCACGTAATAGTGCCTTGTCACGCCGTAGTGTACAGATTTATCAGGAACTTGGGCTTTGGGATGCCTTGCAGGAACATGCAACGCCGATTCTTGAAGTGAATATCACTGAGCAGGGCAGTTTTGGTAAGGCGCGCTTAATTGCAGAACAGGAAAAAGTCGAAAGCTTTGGCCAAGTGATTGAAAATGCCTGGCTAGGTCGTGTGCTATTAACTCAAGTCAAAAAAGAACCACTCATTGAACTGATTGATGGGGTTCAGGTCAGCTCTCTGACTCAAGATGCTGAGTTTGCTTATCTTGAAGCACAACGTGGTGATGCTTTATTGAAACTTCAATCCAAAGTGGTGATTGCTGCTGATGGGCGTGATTCTTTCTGTCGTAAAGCGCTCGGTATTGGGGCTTCAGAACATGACTATGATCAGGTCGCCATTGTCACTACCGTTCAAACTTCTAAGCCACATAATCATGTCGGCTTTGAACGGTTTAGCCACTTAGGCCCATTAGCCTTATTACCACTTCCAGGTGAATATCGTCGTTCTGTAGTCTGGCCTGTGAAAAAAGGAACGGAAGGAGAATGGCTGGGTGAAGAAAATGACCAGCATTTCCTGAACGCCTTACAAGAAACCTATGGCGATCGTGCCGGTAAATTCCAGAAAACAGGTAAGCGCTTCAGTTTTCCATTGTCCCAAGTATTAGCAGAAAAACAGGCTGTGGGCCGCGTGGTCTTGATGGGTAATGCTGCACATACAATTCATCCAGTAGCGGGTCAGGGTTTTAACCTGTGTATGCGAGATGCGCATGTATTGGTGCGCTATCTGAAAGAACAGCAGTCACAAGGTGCAGACTTAGGTGATGCAGCAGTATTACAGGACTATGAGAAATCCCGTTTGAATGACCAGCAAAGAGTGATCAAGTTCTGTGATTCAGTTGTACGGGGTTTTAGTAATCAGAATCCATTCTTGAAACTGATCCGCAATACCGGACTGATTGCTTTTGATACCATTCCTGGTATCAAGCCACTGGTCGCTAACTATGCCATGGGGTTAAAAGCATGAGTTTGAATCCAAGTTCTGATGTATTAGATGTTGTCATTGTTGGTGGTGGACTAGTAGGTGGCTTGACCGCTTTATTACTTGCTCAAGGTGGTGTGCAAGCTACTGTGCTGGATGCTGCGCCTATTCTGGATTCAGACAAAACTTTAAGCGTAGCCAATCCGCGGGTTTTGGCGCTAAGTCAGGCGACCATTCATTTATTAAAAACCGTGGGTGTGTGGGACAAACTTGCACGCCAGCAGCCATATACTGGAATGCAGGTCTGGAATAAAAATGGTTACGGTGAAATTAATTTTGGTCATTCTTCAGAAAGGACACCTTCTGTAGAGCAGGCGCTAGGCTCGATGGTAGAACCGAGTATCCTGAATCTGGCCATTCAGCAAAAAATGCTTGAAGATGTACAAGATTACCGTACACAGGTCAAAGTTAGCCGGGTTGAACGTGGGGTAGATATCTGGATCATTCATCTGGCAGATGGTACCCAGCTCAAAACCAAGCTGGTTATTGGTGCAGATGGCGCGAACTCCTTTGTGCGTGAACAAGCCTTTATTGATATTGATGTACTGGACTATAAACAGGCAGGAATCAGCTGTGCGATTAGAACAGTCCAGCCGCATCAGCATGTCGCCCGTCAGATTTTTCTGGAAACCGGTCCTTTGGCTTATCTGCCAATGGCAGGTTTTAAACAAGAAGAGCAAGGCCACTGGCAATCCATAGTCTGGACATTACCTGATGATTATGCCGATGAATATGCAGCATTATCAGATGCTGACTTCACTCAACTATTGACCCGTGAAAGCTATCATATGCTGGGCGAAGTGCTGGAAGCGACACCGCGAGCTAAATTCCCACTCAAAGCTCGTGCTGCACAGCAGTATGTACAAGATGGCTTGGCACTAATTGGTGACGCTGCGCATGTGATTCATCCGCTCGCTGGACAAGGGGTTAATATCGGCTGTCTGGATGCTGCCGTACTCTGTGACGTGTTGCTGCATGACAAAGCGCGTGGAGTGTGGGCCCATGAACAGACCTTGAAACGTTATGAGCATCGCCGTAAAGGCCAGAATGATGCGATGATGCATAGCATGTCGGCGATTGGCTGGATGGAAACTACAGAGCTTTTCCCAGTGGTGTGGGCACGTAATTTCGGGCTGAAACAGGTCGAGCAACAGACAGTCCTGAAAGATGCATTTATGGCTCAGGCGAATGGTTTAAGTTTACTCAAAGATACACGTTATTCAGCCTAGCGGCCGAATGTAAATTTTTTAAACAAACATCTATAAAGAGTAACCATTTTGTTTAAAAAAGATACGATTTTTTGAAAATTAGGGCTAGGCGAAGACCAAAGAGATTGCTAAATTTCAGTTAATTTAAAGCTTGGTTTAATAGATAAAAGCGAAGCCATTTGTGGGGAGAGCAAAATGACAGACGTAAATGATTATGATGATGTAGAAGATCCTGTAATTGACGACGATGAAGCAAAAGCAGCAGAAAAAGGCGCTGCAAGTAGCGAAGAAGTTGTGAATGATACAGACGTATTGGAAGCTGAAACTTTGACTGTAACTGCTAAGCAGAAAAAACGTCAGGCACTTGAAGATGAAATTGCTGCTTTCCTGGCAAGCGGTGGCCGTATTACTGAAGTTCCAGCTGATGAATCCGTTGCAAGAGAATAATTGCACTTGATATTAGCGAATAAAAAAACACCATATTGATTGTGGTGTTTTTTATGGGTAAAGAAAAATTAATCGTTGGCAGAGGTTAGTTCCAAAGCACGTTGATAGGCAATTTTTTTCTTGATCCCGGTCAAATCTGCAGCGAGTTGTGAAGCTGCTTTGACAGACAGGTCCTGCAATAAACGCAGTAACAGCTTGTCCAGTTTTTCCTGATCCAGATCTTTCTCTTCGATAGAACCGCCAATGACCAGTACGATTTCACCTTTTTGCTGGTTATGGTCATTGGCAACAAATTCGACTAATTCACCCAGTGTCATTTTCTTGATAGTTTCAAAGGTCTTGGTAATTTCACGGGCAAAACCTACAGGACGTTCTGCACCGAATACCACTGCCAGATCTTTAACACATTCCAAAATGCGGTGGGGCGCTTCATAGAAAATTAAGGTTTGGGTTTCATCTTTCAGTTTTTCCAGAGTCAAGAGTCGTTGGCTTTGTTTAGACGGTAAAAAGCCTTCAAAGCTGAAACGGTCACTCGGTAAACCTACTGCGCTTAAAGCGGCAATTGCAGCACATGCACCCGGTACAGGAACCACATGAATATTATGTTCTTGCGCAGCACGGACAAACTTGAATCCTGGATCGCTAATCAGTGGCGTGCCTGCATCACTGATCAATGCCATATCTTCACCATTGAGCAGGCGTTGAATCAACTGATCAATCTTGTTGCTTTCATTATGTTCATGACAGGCTGTCAAAGGTGTTTGAATATTAAAGTGTTTAAGTAATTGTGCAGAAGTTCGTGTATCCTCAGCTGCAATAAGACTCACCGATTTCAATACATTAATTGCACGATAACTAATATCATCTAAGTGCCCGATTGGAGTCGCAACAACAAATAACTGAGCACTCATAGGTTTCTCCATGTGGAATAAATCGAATAATAAAAAATGGAAGATTCAAAATAAAATTTTGGGCTTGGGGTTACTGGCCTGCGTCAGCAGCGTACAAGCGGAGGTGCTGATTATTCTACCTGAAACTGGCCCCTTGGCGCGAGCCGCTTCGAGTATCAAGCAAGGATTTCTCAGTGCATATACGGCGTCCGGACAGAAAGTACCATTGAAATGGGTCAATTCAGACCAGAAAAAAATCTCTCAGCTACTCAAACAGCATGTCAGTAAAAAGACACAAATGGTGATCGGCCCTCTGGCACGTCAGGATGTAGAGCAGCTGGTGCAGTCTAAACCCAAGATTCGTACACTGAGTTTGAATGAAACTAGCCTCACGGCCCCAAATATCTGGCAATTTAGCCTGTCGAAAAAAGAAGATGCAGCTGCATTACAGAAGCAGATTGCCCTAGATGGGATTCAGCAACTGTTTGTGCTGCGTCAGCCGGGCAGTGAGTCAGAATATGAACTATTGCTAATGTCACTACTTAGCCAGAGTGAGCTGCAACTGGAAATGATCGAGAAGCCGCCATTTTTTCTGAAGAGCAAGCAGGGGATCCTATTGCTTGGCAATGCAGACTGGCTGGAATCCTTACATGGTTTAGGACATAAACGGATTTATACAGTCGCAAATGCAATTAATGAACAGCATGTTCCACCACGAGGCATCAAGTTCTGCGATGTACCGGTACTTTATTTTGCTAACTGGCCTGATGTGATGCAGGCTTATCATCAAGCACCGGTAAATATGTCCTATCAGCGCTTGATTGCTTTTGGTGGAGATGCCTGGCAAATCACCCAGTATTATTTAAACAATAAAAAAATACGCAATATTGAGTTCCAGGGTCGTACTGGAATGATTCAGGTATCAGATCAGGGCATTCAACGTACGCCGTCCTGTTTTCAGCAGAGTGCCAAAGGTCTCAAGGCACTATAAGGGTCAGCGATGCAGAAACAATTAGGTGCATGGGCAGAACAGCAGGCTGCGCAACTGATGCAGCAACAAGACTTTCAGCTCATTGCCAGAAACTGGCATAGTCGCTATGGTGAACTTGATCTGGTCATGCAGCGTGAGCAGGAACTGGTCTTTGTCGAGGTAAAAGCACGAGCTAAAACGGGTTATGCATTGGCTTTTGAATCTGTTTCCTCTGCCAAGCAACGAAAAGTCCTACAAACGGCTGTATGTTTTATTCAAAAAAATCCACAGTTTGCACATTATTACTATCGTTTTGATGTGATTTGTTTTGATTTTAATCGGTATTTTGCAAAAACCATACAGCATGATTTTTCGCAATACCCTTATGATCTGCACTGGTTTGAAAATGCTTTTACTTTTGATCAAGAGTTTATTAATCTTTGAATAAAATAAGATCTGATGCGGCAGATAAAATTTGCGGCATCATGGGAAAGTTCAAGTATGATGAAGAACATCTGGCCTTGAAAAAACAGATTATTATATTGAAATAAGACTGATTAAAATTAAGGAGTCTTGCTGAGTGGTTAAGCGTATTGCAATAACAATGCTGTGTGTCGCAAGTTTATCGGGTTGTGCCAGCTTTATTTCTAGCGGTACTGGTACGGCTCCTGTAGGTACCGAAAATGGAGCTCGGACGCTAGGACAGGTATTTATCGATTCTTCTATTGTACGTACTGCAAAAATTAATCTTTATAAACTGGATTCACGTTTTAAACAGTCAAGGGTCAATATTGAAAGCTTCCATGGCAATGTCCTGTTGACCGGGCAGGTGCCGGATGCGCATCTCAAGCAATTGGCAGAAGATAATGTCAAATCCATGAGTGACGTCAAAGCGGTGCATAATTTTATTACTGTGGGTAACCAGAGCAGCTACACTACTATCATGCAGGATACCGCCGTAACGGCGAATACCCGTGGCCTGATTATGAAAGCACCAGTAGTATCTGACAGCAAAGTGCATGTGCATACTGAAGATGGCGTACTGTATGTGATGGGGCGTCTGAACAGTGCTGAAATTGATGATCTGAATAAGGTGCTGCAACAAGTGGGTAATATCACTAAAATTGTCACGCTCATCGACAACGTGGATCAGCGCTCTGGTTATAATACTAACCAGAATTTTGCAGCGCCTGCATCTTATGCACAGTCGGGTGTTGAACAGACTCCAGTCGCCATCGATCCTGATACAGTTGAACCGACCGATGTTCCATAAGGTCAGTCAATTTAAAACGCAGCTGTCAGATCAGATCCTTGAAGTCCAACAACGTTATAAAGATTTCCGGATCTATGATTTTGGCAGTTATGCGCTGAACCGGTTAACCCCCAAACAGGGTTATAGTGTTGAAACCCAGTTAGCCTATGGCTTAAAAGCCCGTCAACGTTTTGATCTGTTTTTAAGTCATCAGCCATTAGCACATCGCCCCCTGATTGTCTTTGTCCATGGGGGTGCCTGGCTGCATGGTGATAAAAAGGATTACCACTTCATTGGTGAAGCCTTTGCCAAAGAAGGCTATGATGTGGTGGTGATGAATTATCACCTAGCGCCTGAACACATTTTCCCGATCTATATTAATGATCTGCATTTATTGCTAAATCATTTGCAGCAGCATGCAGACCAGTTAAATATTTCTACGGAAAATCTGGTCTTGATGGGGCATTCAGCCGGGGCATTTAATGTCATGTCAGCGCTATACCATCCACAAAAGGCCATGATTGAGCGGGAACAGATCCGCGCCATTATTGGTCTGGCAGGTCCTTATCATTTTGACTATAAAGATGATCCGATCTGTGCCGATGCTTTTGACCAGTCGATTCCGTATCAGCAGGTCATGCCATATTATTTTGTGGAAAATACCTCCACCAAACATTATCTGTTCATGGCAGAGCGGGACAATATTGTTGGTCATTTTAACAGTCAGGATCTGGACCGGGTTTTAAAAGACCATGGCAATCATAGTGAGCTGATTACCATTCCGAAACTGGGTCATATTACGATGATCGGTTCATTGTCCAGTTTGTTTAGCCGGTTCTTTGAAACCAAGCCGCGTGTGATGTGGGCGCTAGAAGATGCTTTCAAGTGAAGATCTGTGATCGTGGTAATTCCCATAAAAAAGCCCGGTATAAAAACCGGGCTTTTTTAATTGAAAACCTTAAAGCCATTTACGGGTATCATCTGCGACCGGTGTACCTTGAGTCACATGCATGATCATGGCATGGGCAATACTGCCTTTAAATGGAATTTCAGGCAGCTGATCAAACTTGAAGAATTTCGCATCGCTAATTTCTTCTTCCTGCAATTGCAGCTCACCGCCAGCATATTCTGCTTTGAAGGCAATCATCAAATTACTCGGGAAAGGCCATGGCTGACTGGCCAAATACTGGATATTTTTCACTTTCAAGCCGACTTCTTCCAGCGTCTCGCGACGTACCGCTTCTTCAAGCGTTTCCCCAACTTCGACAAATCCGGCAATCAGACCATACATCTGGCTTTTGGTATTACGTGCATTTTTGGCCAGCAGAATCTCATCTTCACCGCGGGTAATCACAGTAATCACACAAGGTTGCACCCTTGGATACTGACGATAATGGCAAGCTGGGCAAACCATGGCATATTCAACAGCATGGGCTTCAGTCGGGGTGCCACAGTGGCTACAGAACTTGTGATTCCGGCGCCATTCCAAGAGTTGCACAGCACGACTGGCCTGTTCAAATTGCTGAATATTCCAAAACTGTAATAATTGACGGATTGGAACCAGTTGCAAGCCTTCAGGAGTTGGCTCATCTGGAAGAAGATCACGGGCAACCACCTGATCACCCGGATTCAGCAGCAAATCACTTGCCAGAGCTTCAACTCGAGGCAGTTGAAAGTGTTGGTCGACCAGCAACTGTTGCTGCTGGAAAATATAAGCAAGTGATAATTTTTTAGACATTAGGCAACGATTTTCAGTTTTTCACTACTGTCTAATGCTACCTTAAACATGGACTGTAATACAGGCTGTTTATTCTTTAAGTTATCGATCATCATATCGGCACTAGCCAATGCATCCAGCGCATGATGAATTTCTGCTGGTGTTAATGCAACCGACTGTTCAATACGGTTTTTGATAAACAGGGCAGTTGTATTGAATGCAGCTTTCACATGTTCAGCATTCAGGAACAGCATGGCACCGCCAATTTCGCAGAACTGGATGGGTACAGGTTCAAGTTTGGCCAGGTCCTGATCCTGCAGATAATCAGTCAGAATCTGGCTAGACAATTCAATCAACGCCTTGGTTTCATTTAACAAAGCGTTGTGTGCTTCGTCCAGACGATCCAATGAGATATTCATGTTATTCACACGTAGCTGCAGACGGCTCGAAGTATGATGACGTTCCAATACACCAATCGAGTTCATCGCGGATAGAATCACATTCATCAACTGCTGGGCAAAAGACTCATCTTTCAGAATATCTGCCTGGCTGAGTGAAGCTGCCTGACGGTTTAAATCATGATAGGCTTCGTTCAGGTTCAGAACCTTGAAGATATTGGCCAAGCTATTCAGCTGAGTCTGGAGTTCCTGCGTTTTTTCAGGTGTCATGTGCTGATAGTTGTATTCGATATCATTGCGGATCTGGGGCATTTCCGCAGTCACCAGCTCGCTAATAGTATGCATGGTTTCAAAGTCCGGACCATATAGGTGACGGCTGAACACCTGAAGTTGCATATCTGTCAGTAGATCATCACCAATATTCAGCTGGCTACGGATTTGCTGTGCAGTTGCATCTTCCTGACTGATACATAAGCTTAATACATTTGCCAGATCGGACAGAGAGGCTTTAAAGCTGTCGGCTGAACTAAAGTACTGCGCCATGTTGCGTTCAATACTGATTAAAGTACGCAAACGTGGTTCATTGATGAGCAGGTGATCAATATTATCAAAAGTAACATGCACTAGATGCCAGTATTGCTTGCTTGGATGATTTGCTGAAAGACCTGCCAGATAAGTACCGACCAGTTTGATCGCCTGCAGATCCATCTCGCTTTCTTCCTGTTTTAGCAGTTTGTTAAGAGACAGCTTATACAGGCGTTGCACATATTTGGATTTTTCCAGACCTGGTACTTGGGGTAACTGGAAGTCTGGAGTAATCAGATCAAGCAAAGGTTCAATATGCTGACCTTCGGTCGTCAATGGTTTACCAAGCGCAAGTTCCAGACGGTTCAGGGTATCGAGCAGGAACTGCGGAATTTTCACTTCACGCAAGCAGATAAATTCGATATAGCGTTTCAGCATGGTGGTGCCTTCACTCAATGCGATCACATCCTGAGTGTTGATCTGCGCCGGATTCCCCATAATCTTGCGCATCAGTTCTGCTGAATATTGAGCAATTTGTGCCAGATTCGGCATATCAATCAGTGCCAGTACCTGTGCACATTGTTCGAACTGATTTAATGCATCGTCAATGCCAAAAGGTAAAGTTTGATCTTCTACCAAGGTGCTTACTGCTGATTCGACTAACTTGATCGAGTTATCAACCTCATTTTTTATTATCAGTAAAGCTGTTGGATCAAAATGTATAGAGGTTTGGTAAGACATGGATCTGCACCTTTCCTTGAGTATTATCTATATATGAGCCCCGCTTTATCGGACGGGGCCTCTTTGGAATTACTATAACTGAAGAACTGTATTTTAAAAGCGAAATTACTGCTTGGAATTTAGATTTTATTTTGCAAAAAGGCAAGGCGTTCCATGCTTTTCTTCAAATTGTTTGACCCATTTCTCATGTTCGGCAAGTTCTTCATCTGATGGAAGAATCACAGGCAATTCAATTTCGATTTTCACAGTGCTGGAACTGCCACCTTGTTCTTCGGTATGTGACAGGGCATCCATATCAAAAGAGACCTGTCCACCGGTCATGGCCAGATAAACATCGGACAGAATTTCCGCATCGAGCAAGGCACCGTGGAAGGTACGGTCACGTTGTGGAATTTCATAACGACGCACGAGGGCATCTAGAGAGTTTTTCTGTCCAGGATGCTTGGATTTGGCCATTGCCAGAGTATCGGTTACTTCACAAACTTCAGAAAGTGCGACAAAGCCTGCACGCTTGAATTCCATATCCAGGAAGTTCATATCGAAGGTCGCGTTATGCGCAATAATTTCGGCACCTTGCAGATAGTCAAACAGTACCTGTGAGATTTCTTCAAACAGCGGCTTGTCTTGCAAGAACTCGTCGGTAATACCGTGGACATTCACCGAATCACCAACCGGTTTTTTCGGATTGATATAAATATGGATTGAGCTGCCGGTAAGTTTCCGGTTAATCATTTCGATCGCACCCACCTCAATGATCCGGTCACCATCCTGATAATAGAAACCGGTGGTTTCCGTATCCAGAATCAATTGACGGGGGCCATGCAGCTCTAAGATCGGCGGTGTAATCACAATTTGCGGATGTAGTTCGGTTGAATCTGAAGTGACTGAAGCAGACTCATCGGTATTTTCAATTGTTTCTAAATTTTCAGTCTGTTCCATTTCTTCTTCGGCCATTTCCATGCTCTCTTCGAGTTCTTCTTCACTATCGACAAGATCCAGCCCGAAAGGGTCGTCTAGAAGCCAGTCAGGTTCAGATTTTTTTTTATTTTCAGTGATTGCAGTAACTGATTTGGATTTTTTCAAGGTTTCATCTGCGCCCTGATTAGCCAGTTGATCGGCCATTTCATTGCCAGGATGTCCGGCATGGCCTTTTACCCAGTGCCATTCAATATCCCGACCTTGGCAAATGGCATCCAGTTTTTGCCATAGATCCGGATTTTTAACGTCTTTCCAGTTTTTCTTTTTCCAGCCATGAATCCATTCGGTAATGCCTTGTTTGACATAATTGGAATCGGTATAAATGATCAGCTTGGCATCTTTCGGACAGAACTGGATGCCTTCGATCGCCGCGGTCAGCTCCATGCGATTATTGGTGGTATGATCTTCGCCACCGCAAATTTTGTGTTCCTGCTGTTCGGTAATTATGTACGCCCCCCAACCGCCTAAACCCGGGTTGCCGCGACAGGCGCCATCAACATATAGCGTGATAGTGTGAGACATAAATTAAAATCCGATCAAAAAAGAACTTGCTGAAGCGGATATTGTATAACGCAAATACGCTTGATGCGTCTAGATACACCAGTTTTTTTAATTTCTTGTAACATTTAACGTGAAATCGGGGTAAATTAATGCCTTGTGTCCACGACATGCTTCACTACAATGGCATATCTAAAAAATAAATTTATATACGAATTGTTTGGATTTCTTTATGTATAAACCAACCGCAATTTTGTGGCAGCCTGCATTACCAACATTTTTAAAATTTTCTGTACTTGGAACGGCACTCGCTTCCTTGGGACTGACGGGCTGTTCTTCTACACAAAGTGCGACCCAAAAAGCGTCAAGCAAGCAGGTTGGCTCACAATATCTAGATGCAAGCAGTTTGGATGGGCTGGAAGATTTACTTTCTGCAACGGATATGCGTGCGGTTGAAGGTGACCGCTTACTGATTTTGAAGCATGGTGATATCTGGAAACGGATGACCGTGGGTTTCAAGATGGATCTGAATACCTGGAATCCGCGTATTGATGCACAGCGTGGCTGGTTTATTTCCCGTCAGCCTTATCTGGACCGCCTGAGTGCCCGTGCATCGCGCTATCTCTATTATACGGTGAAAGAAGCAGAGCGCCGTGGCATGCCTACAGAGCTGGCTTTATTACCGATCATTGAAAGTTCTTATGACCCGGCAGCGACCAGTAGTGCAGCAGCAGCAGGTTTATGGCAGTTCATTCCAAGTACTGGCCGTATTTATGGTCTGAAACAAACCTCACTTTACGATGGCCGTCGTGATGTCGTTGAGTCGACTCGTGCGGCTTATGAGTTTCTAGGCAGCTTATATAACCAGTTTGGTTCCTGGGAATTGGCTTTGGCCTCTTATAATGCCGGTCCAGGCCGTATCCAGCAGGCGATTAACCGTAATAAGGCCGCAGGCTTGCCTACCGATTACTGGTCCTTGAAACTGCCTCAGGAAACCATGAACTATGTGCCGCGTTTCCTGGCAGTTGCGCAGATTGTGAAAAATCCGGGTACTTATGGCGTGAGTTTGCCACCAATTGCCAACCGTCCTCACTTTCGTGAAGTGACTGTCGGTGCAGCCAATTTAAATGAGATTGCAGCCATTACCGGTTTAAGCCGTGCTGAACTGTATCAGCTTAACCCGGGGCATCGTGGTGATCGTATTGATCCGGAAAGTCCGCGCCGTATTTTGATTCCGGCTGACTTAAGTCCATCGATTGATGGAAAACTGAAAAAACTGCAGTCTAGTTCAAGCGGCTTATGGGCAGGTACTGTCAGTAACTCGCCTAAAACGACCACTACAGTAACTCCAAATCCAACTGTAGCACCAGCATCAACCAGTACCACCATCGTACCTGCCAAGCAGACTCCGCCGGTGCTTGCCAATACGACTGCTAAGACTGCAACAGCAACTAAAGCTCCAACTGCGACCACATCACCAAAGCCAGCCACGACTACACCAGCAGCAGTTTCTACCACGGCGACACCAAATTTAACTGCACAAACCACCAAACGGGTCAGCACACCACGTGGTTCCGAAGCACTTGCTGAATTTGCTGCAAAAAGTGAATTGCCTATTCCAAGCGCGCCACGTATTCCGGTTGCTGTGACGCCAGTTGCTTCGGTGAAGCCTATCCAGGTCGAGCCACCAATTACCGCAGCTGAACGTCAGCAAATCCAGAAAGTGGTGTCAGCAGAAGAAATTAATAAAACTGTGGATGAGCTTTTACAACCTGTAGCGACTGCGGCTGAACAGGCACAGGTTATTGAAGAGCTCAAAGCACTGGCACCTGCAGGCACAGAAATTGTTGACCCTTATGATGGCAAGATCAAACTGACTGCAATTCAGACCAGTCAGTCTATTGCCGAGCAGCAGGGCAAGGAACTGACCAAAGGATTCTCATATCCGAAAGAAGTCGCTGTAAACACCAGTGCAGATTCAGTTGAAGCTCGACTCAATCAGGGCAAAAACTATGTAAAAACTGATTCAGAAGTTGTGGTTGTGGCACCGAAAGGTAAGCGCAGTACCTATAAGGTTTTACCGGGCGATAATCTGGCATTGATTGCAGCGAAGAATGGCGTGAACTGGCGTGATGTCGCGAAATGGAACCAGATTGATCCAAACTCTACATTATATGTGGGCACCACAATTTATCTCTATGATGCCAACCCAGTACAGGAAGTACCGAAAGCCAGAGAGAAACCGGAAAGTTATGTGGTTCAGGCCAATGATTCTTTGACCAGCGTCGCCAGCCAGTTCGGCCTGAGTGTTAAACAGTTGGCTGATTATAATGATCTGAGTACGACCAGTGGTTTATTTGTGGGGCAAAAGCTTTCCCTAAAAGAAAGTACCAGCAAAGCGAAAGTTGAAGACAGCAAAAAAGTCGAAACTGCCAAAGTCCAGACCAAGTCCTATACCGTTAAACGTGGTGAGTATCTGAAACTGATTGCAGATCGCTACGCATTGTCGAATGCAGAGCTTGCTGCACTAACTCCGGGTTTAACCGCGGGTAGCAGTTTGATGGTCGGACAGAAGATTAATGTTCCTCTCAATGAAGTTGATGAACTGACTGCGAGCAGCAAGAAAACCGAAAAAATCGAACAGAAGTTTGAGAACGTTAAGGTTGATCATACGCCAACAGAAAGCTATCAGGTCAAACGTGGTGAAACCCTGTACAGCATTGCCAATCAAAGTAAATTGACGGTATCTGAACTGGCAGCGTTAAATGGCCTGTCTGCAAACAGCGGCTTACGCATCGGTCAGACCATCAAGATTCCGGCCGGTAGTCAGGTTCCTGACAGTTATACGGTTCAATCGGGTGATACGCTGACCGGGATTGCAGCAAAATATAATCTGTCGATGGATCAGATTGCCAACCTGAACAATATTTCCCGTAGTGCCAATGTGCGTGTGGGTCAGCATCTGAAATTATCTGGTAGTCCTGAACCTGTGCAGGAAGTGGTCACCGAGACTCAGGAAAAGAATGTCAAATCAGATACTCATATCGTGAAATCTGGTGAAACCTTAAGCTCGATTGCCCGCCAATATCATCTGCAATTACGCTATCTGGCAGACCTGAACGGCCTAAGCACCACTAGCAATGTGCGGATTGGACAGCGTTTAAAAATTAATGAAGATATTCAGATCGCCAAGAAAGAGCCGTTAGTGAAAGTTGCAACAAAATCTGCCTCTTTTAAGGCGACAGAATCCTATACGGTAAAATCCGGAGAATCTCTGATTGCGATTGCCAATCGTGTAGGAGTACCCGTTACTGATCTGGCGAGCCTGAATAATCTTAGTCCACGTGCAGGTTTACGTGTGGGCCAAACGCTTCAGCTTCCAAAACTGGTCACTGAATACAAGGTGAAGCGTGGTGATACCTTGATCGGTCTGGCATCCCGTTATGGTATGGCAACCAATGAGCTGGCAGAAATGAATGAACTGAAACCCAATACTCAATTGCGTATTGGTGATGTGATTAAGGTTCCAAACTAATTTCTGGATCGTGAAATTGTTTAATCCCGTCCATGTTTTATGGATTCTTGCTGTCCCCTGGATCATCAGTTCCAGCGGGGCAGCAGTCATTACGACGCCTTATATTGCACTGCATAGTGTACCTAAATATGCACAGGCTAAATCTCTGCCTTATGCCAATCCGCAAGCGCCCAAAGGTGGTGTCCTGATTCAAGCAGCCGATGGCAGTTTTGATAATCTGAACAGTATGAATGGTAAGGGGAATGTCACTGAAGGGGTTAATTATATTTTTGACAGCCTCATGTCAAAATCCCTGGATGAACCCGGCGTCTATTATCCTTTGCTGGCGGAGAAAGTCAGTTTTGACCCAAAGCAGACCGCTTATATTATTTTCCATTTAAATCCTAAAGCCAGATTCAGTAATGGTCAGCCAGTGACGGCTAAGGATGTGAAATACAGTTTTGATCTGTACCAGACCCAGTCTAATTTCGGCTTGCAGATGTATCTGGCAGATATTAAAAAAACCGAAGTCCTGTCACCTTCAAAAGTTAAGATTAGTTTTAAATCTCGCCATAATCCGGAAATGGCGATGATTGTGACGCAAATGCCGATCTATTCTCAGCAGGAGTGGCAAAAGCGCAACTTCAAGGACATTAACCTGAAACCGATCTTGGGTTCTGGGCCCTATGTGATTGAACGTATTGATGCAGGACGCAGTATTTCCTATAAACGTAATCCACATTATTGGGGTAAAGACCTGCTGGTCAATCGCGGCCGTTATAATTTTGATCGCATACAGTATCGCTATTACCGTAGTCCGGAAATCAAGTTTGAGGCATTTAAATCTGGCCAGTTTACGCTGCATGAAGAAAAACAGGTCAACCGCTGGGTAAGTGATTATCGGTTTCCTGCGGTACAGCATGGCCAAATCAAAACCTATCGTTTTCAGCATCACAATCCGATTCCTACACAAAGCCTGATTTTTAATACGCGACGTCAGCCCTTTGCTGATATTCGCTTCCGGCAAGCTTTAACTCTGGCCTATGATTTTGAATGGCTAAATAAAGCCTTGTTTCATGGAGAATATCAGCGTCTGAACAGCTTTTTTAGTAATAGTGAACTGGCATCTACAGGCAAGCCGAGTGTTCAGGAGCTGAAAATATTACAGCCAAATTTATCTAAATTGCATCCGGTGCAACGTCAGGCGGTATTACAGGATTGGCATTATCCGCAATCAGATGCCTCAGGGTTTAACCGCAAAAATTTATTACAGGCGCGACAAATTTTATTGAATGCCGGTTACCGTTATCAGCAGGGGAAACTGGTGACTGCTCAAGGTCAACCTGTACAGATTGAATTTCTACTGCATCAGGCTGAACAGCAGCGTCATCTGATGCCTTATTTACGGCATTTGAAACGTTTAGGAATTCAGGCGCACATTCGGATGGTGGAAACGGCCCAGTATTATGAGCGACTAAGAAATTATCAGTTTGATATGATTGTGGATACCATGCCGCAATCGCTGACACCGGGACAAGAACAGAAACAGTTTTGGGGTAGTCAGGCGGCATGTCAGCCTGGCAATTATAATTATGCCGGTATTCAAAATCCGGTGATTGATCGGGTGATTGATCAGGTATTTCAGGCACAAAGCCGGGAGCAGCTGATTTATAGTACCCGAGCTTTAGATCGTTTATTGCGAGCCGGTTATTATCATATTCCGACCTATGGTACGGGTGAATACTGGTATGCTTACTGGAATATGTATCGGCAGCCCAAGATCAAGCCCAAGCTTTCTGCGGGTATTGATTACTGGTGGGTGGATACAGCTAAAGCCAGACAAGTGGCACCGTACTTAAAATATCGCTAGGTTTTCAGCTTTGGGGAGTGCCATGAGCACTTATATCGTCAAACGTTTGCTTCTTATGATTCCGACATTATTGATGGTTTTACTGATCAATTTTGTGGTGATTCAGCTTGCACCGGGTGGTCCAGTGGAACAGGCTATCTATCAGTCACAGCATGCGAATAATTTGGCGATTGGTGGCTTGCAGTATCAGGGACAGCAAGGCCTGACGCCCGAAATGCTGGAGCAGATCAAGATTCAGTATGGATTTGATCAACCGGTTCATCTACGGTTCTGGGAAATGTTGAAAAGCTATGCCCAATTTGATTTAGGCCAGAGTTTTTTTAAAGGCCAAGCTGTGACTGAACTGATCTGGGAAAAATTGCCAGTTTCACTGTCTTTAGGTTTCTGGAGTACCTTGCTGATCTATCTGGTTTCTATTCCTCTTGGCATCCAGAAAGCCAAAAAGCATGGCAGTCTGTTTGATCAAACGACGTCTTTGCTGCTGGCTGTGGGCTATGCCATTCCAGCCTTTATCTTTGCCATTTTGCTGATTGTATTTTTTGCAGGTGGTTCCTATCTGCAATGGTTTCCTTTACAAGGATTAAGCTCGGAAAATTTTGATGAATTATCTTTCTTTGGAAAAATTCAGGATTATTTCTGGCATATGGCTTTGCCGCTACTGGCCATGGTGCTAGGTGGTTTTGCACGGCTGACTTATCTGGTGAAATTTTCCTTTATGGAAGAACTCAGTAAACACTATGTACTGGCAGCAAAAGCGAAGGGACTACAGGAAAGGGCAGTACTCTATCGGCATGTACTGCGCAATGCAGTGCTGGTGTTGATCGCTGGATTGCCAGAAGCTTTGCTCGGTATTTTATTTGTCGGGAACCTGTTTATTGAAATCATCTTTAATCTGGATGGTTTGGGCATGCTGGGATTTGAAGCGATTCTGCAGCGGGATTATCCGGTCATTTTTGGAACTTTGTTTATTTTTACTTTATTGGGCTTGGTGCTACGTTTGATCAGTGATGTGCTGTATCGGGTAATTGATCCCCGGATTCATTTTGATTCACGAGGGTCAAAATAATGTCACCAATGCTACGCGCCAGCCTGCAACGTTTTAAAAATAATAAAACCGGATTTGCCTGCTGCATTGCCTTTGTCATTATTTTTATCTTGTCACTTGGTGCTGAGCTGATCGCTAACGATAAGCCTTTACTGATCAAGTATGAGGACTCCTATTATCTGCCAGTAATAAAGTCATATCCTGAAACGATTTTTGGGGGTGTCTTTGAAACTGAAGCCGAGTATCAGGATCCTGCGGTACAGCAGCTGATTAATGCCAAAGGCTGGGCAATCTGGCCGGTGATCCGCTTCGGCTATGACACATCCAATTTGGCACTCGATATTCCAGTACCTTCACCTCCAAGCAGGCAAAATTGGCTAGGAACAGATGATCAGGGACGGGATGTGCTGGCACGGATTCTATATGGCTTGCGTATTTCCTTGCTGTTTGGCTTTGCACTGACTTTGCTGTCGGCAGGATTAGGTGTGCTGGTCGGTGCAGTTCAAGGCTATTATGGTGGCTGGATTGACCTGATCGGGCAACGTGCACTTGAGGTCTGGAGCAGCCTGCCGATGCTGTTTATGGTCATGATTCTGGTCAGTGTGTTTAGTCCGAATATTTACTGGCTATTTGTGATCATGCTATTTTTTGGCTGGACAACACTGGTGTCGATGGTGCGCGCTGAATTTTTACGGGCCAGAAATCTGGAATATGTCTGGGCAGCGAAAAGTATTGGTGCAGGGCATGGCCGGATCATGTTCAGGCATATTTTACCCAATGTGATGGGTTCCAGCCTGTCACAACTACCTTTTATGCTGACTGCCAATATTAGCGCACTAACTGCACTGGACTTTTTAGGTTATGGTTTGCCACCCGAAACCGCTTCTCTAGGTGAATTATTACTGCAGGGTAAAAATAATCTCAATGCGCCGTGGTTGGCTTTATCCGGGTTTCTGACTTTAGCCATTGTCTTGTCTTTACTCATCTATATCGGTGAAGCCATCCGGGATGCTTTCGATCCCAAAATTTAAAATGATTTTTTAAGACTGATTTAATATCTACAAATAAAATTTGTATCCATTTGACAATATTAATTGTCAATTATGGCAAGTTAGGTTATAACACATACAAAATAAGATAAACATTTCAGGAAAGTACATGACACAATTGGCCGATTCCATCCAGATCCGTAATACCCAGTTTAAAAACCGTATCATTAAAGGTGCCATGAGTGAGGCGTTGGCCAATGATGCAGGCCAACCCAATCAGGCCCATTTAAAGTTATATGAAGCTTGGGCCAAAGGTGGTTTAGGCTGTGCGATTACGGGTAATGTCATGGTGGATTTTCGTGCCAAGAATGAACCCGGTGTAGTGGTAGTAGAAACTGAACGTGACCTGGAAAAGTTAAAAGCTTGGGCGAATGTCGGCAAACGTCATGGCATGGTGCAACTGGTACAGTTATCTCATCCTGGACGTCAGTGCCCAAAAGGCTTGAATAAAGAAACCGTAGCACCTTCAGCTGTACCTTTTAGTCCAGCATTGGCGATGAGTTTCGGTACGCCACGTGAACTGCGTGAAGATGAAATTTTAGATATTATCCAGCGCTTTGCGACTTCAGCTGCCATTTGCGAAAAGGCGGGATTTGAAGGCGTGCAGTTACATGGGGCGCATGGTTATCTAATTAGCCAGTTTTTATCGCCCCTGACCAATAAGCGCCAAGACCAGTGGGGTGGCAGTATTGAAAACCGCAGCCGATTCTTGCTAGAGGCTTATAAGGCAGTGCGTGCAGCAACTTCAGAGAATTTTATCATTTCAGTGAAATTAAATTCGGCAGACTTTCAGCGCGGTGGCATTAGTGAAGAAGACGTTATTTATGTCTTTAAGGCGATGGATGCAGCCGGGATCGATATGATTGAAGTTTCTGGCGGAACCTATGAAGCACCCGCAATGGCTGGGGTAAAAGCAGAGAAACGTAAAGCATCAACAGTTGCCCGCGAAGCCTATTTCCTCGACTTTGCCGAAAAGATCCGTCAGGAAGTTAATTGTCATTTGATGGTGACGGGTGGCTTCCGTACCGCGGTGGGTATGAATGCAGCCCTTGACAGCGGCGCATGTGATTTTGTCGGTATTGCACGTCCATTTGCGGTCGAGCCTGATCTGGGTAACCGTCTGGTTGCAGGACAGGATGTACGTTATGCAGTTGAGAAAATTAAAACTGGTATTCCAATGATCGATAAGATGGCGATTATGGAAATCATCTGGTATGCCGCGCAATTTAAAGAAATTGCCAAAGGTAATCGACCAAATCCAAAACTGTCGCCTTTAAAGGTATTTTTAAATTACGTAAAAGGCAATGTGAAGGCTGTGATTAAAGGTCAGATCAATTCACGTAAATCGGCTTAATTTGCATAATGCATTGAAGCAAAAACAGGGCATATTTAATGCCCTGTTTTTTATGAATGATCTTTCTAAGAATAAGTCATGGCTTGAGTCTGAAAAGGGAAGAGCAGCTGAGAAAGCTGACGTGTTGCCCACAAGCCCACTTCCTGATGATGCATATGCGGTGCCACGTAAGGAATCAATAAATCAATCTTTTGTTCGGCAGCAGCGCAGCGATTCAGACGGCTTTTCAGCTGATGGATCTGTTGCTGGTCAATACGGTTTAATACCGGTTCCATCTGGTTATGAACTTGAGATCTGCTAAGTGATGACAGACGAGCGGCAAAAGTCTCACCTTGAATCCAGTCTTTAATAATCTGTTTTTCAGTCGCATTAAATACACCAAACATTTTGCCATCTGGATCATCAATCATTTTCCAGAACCGGCTTTGTTCTACAGGTGCATCTTTTACAATCCAGCCTTTTTCAATCATGACTTTCAAGAAGTCTGCAATCTGTGCCGGATCGGATAACCACTCATTAATGGTCTTGCCACTAAACTGGCATTTCTGGTTATGGATATATTGTCCAATCAGCGCTTTGTTCTGAAACACTTTCAAAGCCAGTTTTTCAGTATCCAGCTGCTTGATGATCTGGGTGGAACTTTTACCAATGTCATTCAGCACATAACCTTTTTTAATCAGGTCTAGATACTGGGCAGGATCTTCAACGAGTGCATACTGATCTAAATAGGCTTGCAGAGATTTTTGTGCATGACCGTTGTGAGCATTATCAATGGTAATGTGTACATTGAAATAATGTGGATCAATACCGAGTTCAGACAGCTCATAATTGGTAATTAACAGATGTAATGGCAGCTGCTCATAACCCAGATTGAAACCAATTACTAACGGCAGATATTCTGGCGGCGCATAGGCCAAAGCCAGCTGCACGGCTGCGTGTTCATAATAGCTGGCATCCAGTTGCTCAGCATAGCTGTTCAGCTCATAATGATTCAGCAAATCCTGATACATGGTGACATGATTGGCACGGGTATGACCCATGCCTAGTTCTTCCAGATAGATATAAATCAGGTCTTTGGTTTCCGGACGATTCCAGTTTTGCACAGTTGAATACAGCCATGAGCCGTCTACCAGTTTTACAGGTGCGACTTTGGCCAGGAACTCAAATGCATGTGACACAGTCGGGAAGTATTCACGTCCTTGCTGCTGTCTACGCCGCTCTACATAGGACTGAAAGATTGCGCAGGTTTGGTGGTGCTGTTCCAGAAAATGTTGCTCTACATGTCTGGGTTGATCCAGCCATTCCAATCCAGCCACATCAACTTGCTGGATTAAATCTCTTAAATAGTTCTCAGCCTTTTCGGTCTTTACTGCCGTCGAAATCTGTTGATCTTGAAAGAAGTTGACCCAATCTTTAAAGTTATTAAATTGATGATTATGATTTTTAATAGATGATTCAGGCGAACTTAACTTTGTACTGACGAACATAATCTGATCCTTGCAGATATATTATGCTTTCTACCTTAACGGCATGCTTATACCACCGATGTTGATTTTTTGTTCGGATTTATAGTGCGATTGCTGTAAATGAAAATGAATGGATAACGAGTTGAAGAGAAATGTAAAAGAATAATATTTTTAAATGAATTATTTATAAACAAATAAAATTGCAATCGAGACAATTTGATCAAACGTTAAAAACAGGAATGAAGGAACAAGCAATAAAAAAGCCCAAGTCATCATGCTTGGGCTTTTTCATGAGAAGTTAATTAAATTAACTATCTCGAATATGGCGTCCCTACGGGGATTCGAACCCCGGTTACCGCCGTGAAAGGGCGATGTCCTAGGCCTCTAGACGATAGGGACAGTGTAGAAGTGATATTTTAAACCAGAACTTTTGATTTGAAGTAATGGCGTCCCTACGGGGATTCGAACCCCGGTTACCGCCGTGAAAGGGCGATGTCCTAGGCCTCTAGACGATAGGGACTTAATAAAATATTACTTCTGAAATTGGCGTCCCTACGGGGATTCGAACCCCGGTTACCGCCGTGAAAGGGCGATGTCCTAGGCCTCTAGACGATAGGGACGTTTCAGAGGTGGGCGTATATTAGGGTGAAAACAGAGGGGTGTCAAACGCTTTTCCAGAGTTTTTTGGAATTTTTCTTTTGAGTGCATAAATTTAAAACAATATTAGTAGAATACTTGAAAAATGCCGGATTTAAGCCGGATTTTTAAGTAATTCCAGAATAGCTTCAACGACCTGAGGATGTAGTAAATAGCCAGTAATATCATGTGGACGGTGAATATGTGTACGAATGCCATGATTGATGATTTCAGGTTCAAACTTGAATGGCGGTTGAGTAAGTGGAATGGCGGTAAGATAATCATCTGTTGAATAGAAATTGATCCAGTCGCCTTTAATTGCCGCAGGTCGTACCACCGGTTGTGCCAGGCTGGATTGAATCACCTGAAAGGCTAATGGTGAACCTAAAGTAATAAAACGCTGTACATTCAGTTCAGGGTGCTGGATGAGATGATTATAGGCAATCACACTTCCTAAAGAGTGAGCAATGACAATGCAAGGTTTGCGACCACTCAGTTGTCTGGCAATCCGTTCATGTACTTCCCTCATGAAATCAGAATTATCGAGATAAAGATAAGTTTCAATCAGAAATCTCTGCAACAGATTGCGATGCAGAGTGGGAAAATAATTGAGTAATAAGGCAAAATCCCGAAGCGCAACATTCCTGCCGAGGGCGGTAAAATAATTGAATTTCTGCCTGAAATCCATGGTGTCACTTGAACTGGGTTGGGGGAAATCGGTAATTGTGGGCCTACGCCAGCCAGGACGTGGAACAGGGGCAGGAAGCTGAGGTTGAGCAGGCTTACGAAAAGGAAAGCTAGGCCATTCCTGTGGTATGAGGGTGCCTGCTTCTAGAATATTGCGGACGTTATAACGTGAAAGCAGATCGCCATAAAATGGAATACGAATGTGGCGTTTTAAATAACTAAATCTGGCATCTTGTTGATGTTTGCGCATCCCTTTTTGAAGTATATGGAGCCAGCGCTGGCGGATGGAGGCAGCGCTATGATGTTGCTGATTCATTCCATGAATAAAAATAACTTTCATCGACACCCCACTGAGTTCGATAGAATTATATTTACAGTATAGAAAAAATTAACGTAGCAAAAGCAGCGCTTTTTGTGGTGTTAATGTGTAAATTATCTTTGATAAAACAATGATTAACAGACATCTGTATATTTATGAAAGAGTCATAAATAAACCAGAAAATGAGTAGGTATGGATAAAGAATTTTACTGAGCAGAAAAATAGTGCATAGGAAATATTAAAATTAAATCTGTAAATTAAGATGCTTTTTAGAGTAATTCTAGCAAGGCTTTGATGACTTCCGGATGCTGGACATAGCCATCAATATCATGAGGATGATAAATCGAAGTACGAATCTCCCGATTGATAATTGCCGGCTGAAACTGAAAAGGCGGTTCTGATAATGGAAAGGCAGTCAGAAAGTCATCGCTGCAATAAAAATTAATCCAGTCACCTTTAATAGCTTCTGGCCGATGAATAGGTTGGGGCAAATGTTCCTGAATGACCCGGAAAGCCATTGGTGATCCCATGCTTATAAAACGCTGT
Organism: Acinetobacter sp. NIOH-H-8; assembly: GCF_046635365.1. NCBI lineage: Bacteria > Pseudomonadati > Pseudomonadota > Gammaproteobacteria > Moraxellales > Moraxellaceae > Acinetobacter > Acinetobacter sp. NIOH-H-8. The sequence goes on along the minus strand of NZ_JBHDVN010000036.1, from coordinate 606 downwards.
ACATTCAGTTCTGGATGCAGAAGCAGATAATGATAGGCAATCACACTTCCTAAAGAATGAGCCATCAGGATACAGGGTTTATCGCCATGCATTTGCTGGCCAATTCACTGATGCACCTGCTGCATGAATGTGGAATTTGCCAGATAAGAATAGGTTTCAATCAGGAATTTTTTGATCAGCGTATCATGCAGCTGAGGGAAATGATTCAGTAAGATTACAAAATCCCGTAATAGAGTATTCCGGCTTAATATACTAATAAACTTAAGCTTCTGGTTAAAGGTCATGGCATCCTCAACCTTTAGCTCGGGAATTTCACAAATTTCAGGTGAATGTTGATTGAGATGGGGTGGTGGCTGGAATTTAATTGGAGACTGGAAAGGAAAGCGAGGCCAGTCTTGCGGCATTAAGGTGCTGGCATTTAGCACATTATGTAAATGATGACGGGACAGTAAGTCGCCATAAAAAGGGATACGGATATGCATTGCTGTCCCACAATTTTTCACAAGAGGAAGCTCAAATGAGCTTCCTCTTGTTTTATGGGTATTTTATCGGGTGAAAATAAAGCTTTTAAAGTTCTTCTTTCAAACAAATTCACTTGAATTATTC
>NZ_JBHDVN010000035.1:0-29015 GCF_046635365.1 Acinetobacter sp. NIOH-H-8 | reverse complement strand
TTTCTGACTTAAATTTCGCTCAAATAAACTTCGAGTAATTTAAACCAATCAATCAATGAAAATAATTTCGATCAATCAACCAGTAAAAATCCACACAAGTTGTTCTTCATAATCTCTTAATGATCTTTCCAACACCTCGTCAGTGCCAGAAGCTGGATTCAATAAACTTAACAACTCAACGCTTCGCATTTCGTTCGTTTCCGCCTATCTCGTCGGTATGAGCTCATTATAGGGCAATTTCCTACACAAGCAAGTGCTTTTAACGCACACCAATCATGACTGTTTCATTTTTATGCACCAAATTGGTTCATTTTTCTACCAATTGTTACATAAGTTCATAATATTCCAAAGAAAATACAAACAAAACATTTATGTTTTATTTTTCACTTACTTTTTCACGCTTGGTGTTTTAATCATCACACTGTTGATTTTTACAGCTGTTTTCGGAACATCCTGATGCATGCCATAGTTCTGAGTAGGTACTTGAGCGATCTTATCGACTACTTCCATACCTTTTGTGACCCGCCCAAATACTGCATATCCAGCATTTCTTGGTGAACGATCCAGAAAACTGTTATCTACCAAGTTAATAAAGAACTGCGCTTTCGCCGAATTAGGGTTGTTGGTACGTGCCATGGCCAAAGTGCCACGTTTGTTTTGCAAACCATTATCTGATTCATTCTTGATTGAAGCTTTATTATTGGCTTTTTCCTGCATGTTGAGATCAAAGCCTCCGCCCTGAATCATGAAACCAGGAATGACCCGATGGAAAATGGTTCCTGTATAGAAGTTGCTTTTGACATATTCTTCAAAGTTTTTCACCGTAATCGGTGCTTTGTCATTAAAGAGTTCAATTTCGATATTACCGGATGAGGTCTTCATCTCGATCAGGGTATTGGCAGCAAAACTTGGCAAGCTAAATGCGATCAACGCGATAGCAGATAATGATTTTTTTAACATTTTTTAACTCATCTACTGATAAAGAAAGGTTGAGATTCACAACATATTAATCTTTCATGACTAATAATGCAGTGACCTGCCGACTAAAGACAAGAGAATAATAATGAGCCATGCATTACTACAGGAGAAAAGCGTCCATCAATTTCCGCCCTGGCATTTGCAGGGGGAGGGTTTTATTCTAAATTACTGGATTACCCCTCATTTCATTCGTGAATTTCAAAGTTTTCGGATTGCGCCATCTCCACTCGGCCGTGTCGTTCAGGTTCTATTAGTGCGCTATCATCATTCTCCTGTGGGCCCTTATGATGAATTGCTCATTATGGATCATCCTTTAATTAGCAGACGGCGTCTTTCGACTATTCCGAAAATTTATGTCTCTACTCATGAATCTATTGTGCATGGTCAGCACTTGTGGGGTATTCCTAAAGAATATGCAGAGTTTGACTGGCAAGAACAGGGACAGGAAACGATTTGCCGCATTACTTATCGTGAGCAAAGCATGACGCTTCGTCTTAAAAAACCTAAATCTCCTCGTTCTTTCTATTTAAATAGTCATCATCTTCCAAGCTCCATGCTAAAAATCCGGCAAACCTGGAAATCCCAACATTATCAGTTTAGCCCTCAATTTCGGGGTTATTTATCCAAGCTTATTCAGGCAGAGTGGCAAGATGCTCAGGATATATTCCCGGATTTTTCTAGGGCTAAATATTTACAAAGCTTCTATGTGCCTAAATTTAATCTAGTCTTTCCAGAAGCCAAGATCCATAAAAAATAAAAAGGTGTTTCACGTGAAACACCTTAATTACATCTATTTCTGAATCAGATTTTTTTATCCAGGAATTTACGGAAGTTCTTGCTGAGTTCGATGACCTGTTTTTTTGAGCGTTTATGAATTGGGGTCAGATTGATAAAACCGTGTGCCTGATCCGTATATTCCTGATAGTACACTCGCACCCCATTCTCACGTAACTTCAGTGCATAGATTGAACCCTCATCATGCAACACATCATGACGGGCAGTAATCACATAGGCAGGTGGCAGATCCTTCAGTTCACCATAGGTCGGTGAAATCAGCGGATCGTCCAGTTCGACTTGATGTGTTTCAGCATATAGCTTGGTCACCAGATCAATATCCTGAGCTGAAAGTACCAGGCCCTGATTATAGGCATAAAAAGAAGGATGGCGGCTTTTAAAATCGACAGCCGGGTAAAGCAATAACTGTGCACGAGGTGCATAGATTTTATCGGCACTCCGCTGCGCAACTACTGCCGCCAGATTTCCACCCGCACTATCCCCGGCCACTACAATCTGGTTTTTATAGATTTTCAGCTGCTTGATGTTTTGGTGTACCCAAGCCAGAGCATCTTCACAAACCTGTACCATTTGCAAAGGACTGTATTCTGGCGTTAGCGGATAAGCCACGCTGAGTACCTGCACCTTGGCATGCACCGCCAATAAACGGCAGAACTCATCATGTGTATCCAGACCGCCCACTATAAATGCACCACCATGATAGAAAATGACCATCGGCAATTTTTTCTGTGGTGCCGGATGATAATGTCGGGCAAAGATAGTGCCATTTTGTAATGGCAGGCGCAGATCCTCGACTGCCTTGACCGGCGTCGGTTTTGCCTGAATGGCTTTCATGCGTTCATCAAACAGTTGACGTGATCGCACCGCATCTTCACTAATAAAACTGTGCTGGCCCTGTTTGATCTGAATCGCCATCAAGCATTTTATATAAGGATCCAAATCAGGATAGTCATAAGGATAATCCAATGCTTTTACCAGACGTTCTTGTGCAAAGCTCGGCAGGCAATCCAGCAAGCGTGCTGCAGTGCCCTGCCCCTTATCCATTACAAATTTTGTGACCGGATTATTCGCACCCATGAGTTTTCATCCTTTTCCCATAATTCTTCATTTTTTCTACATGATTAGGGTTTTAGTGACCATATTCTTATATAAGTCTTAATATCAATGTACATAGATCATTTGCCAAATACGCTAACCTGAATTTAATCAGATGTCATTGTCAGTTTAAGTGAGATTTTTACAGCACTTTTGCGACTTTGATGTAGAAGTCTGTATAAAAGGAGATAGCTTATGGCGATAAGAATAATAACGGTATCGTTAGCCACTGCATTTTTAGCTTTAGCCGTAGGCTGTGTGGCTTTTCCTGATGATGGTTATTATGACGGACGTTATGACCGTCGTGATCGAGGTTATGACTATCGTTATGATCAAGACCGCCGCTATGACCGGCAGCACTGGGAATACGAACAGCAGCGTAAGAGACTGGAACTGGAACGTCGCAAAAATATTCAGCAGCGTAACTGGGAACAGGAACGGCGTCGGCAAATAGAACTGGATCGTCGTAAAACTCAGCTGGAACGACAACGTCTGGAACAGCAACGCAAAAATCTGAGTAATCAACGTCAGAAACAGGCGCAGGCCGAACGTAAACGTCGCCAGCAGCTGGAACAGCGTAAGAAAGTGGCAGAACAGCAGCGAAAACGGGTTCAGCAAAACCGCTCCAATAATCCACGCTGGAATGATCAGCGACGTAAACAGGAACAGCAGCGACCACGTAATCGTCGCGATTAGGCAGAATATAAATAAACAGAGAAGCTCTGATTTAAATCAGGGCTTTTTTATGGACTGAGTTTTATGGTTTTGATCTCATTCCAGTTATTTCCTTTTAATAGAAGAAATGTTTTTACTTAGCACAGCCTTGATTAAGATTATCCCATTTTATAAGTCAAAAAACCGGAGCAAATTTCAGGCAAAAAAAAGCTTATCTAGAGAAAAGATAAGCCACGAAAACACATTTCTAAAAAAGAGAAGAAACTACAGCGATAGAATCTGAAATGAATAATATAGCGTTGCTCATTTTTTGTGTAATACTTTATTACTTGGTTATTAATCGCTTTTATGTCTAAAAAATAATCTGGACAAAAAAAAGCCGGACCATGTGTGAGGGATACGACTGGAAAAAACAGTTTAAAAAATAAGGCAACAGCAACCTGGTTCAGCTCTCTCCTCAGAACAAGGTCGCTGTTAATAGCAATATGATGCACCCGTCTTAAAAATATTTAAAACAGATAAAAATTATTATTTCTATCTAAAAATACGATGCTGCTTTTATTAAAGTCATTAAATCCAAATAAATCCTAAAATTAATCTGTACTTGTGCTTGAATTTTTTGCCCCTGCCCCGATTTCTTTAAATAATTAAAAATTTCAATCATGGCAGTTCAGTATTAACGCAGTTAACTCTGACGCCCAAGGACTGTACATGTTTAAGAACCCATTTAAACGGAGTAAATCAATGGCAACTGAGCAGAACGAACAAGCTCAAGATCTTGAGCAAGAGCAAGCGACACAAGAGGTAGAGCAAACTCAAGCTGAACCTGAGCAAGTAGAAGTTACCGTTGAATCTTTACAAGAGCAGATTGCACAACTTGAAGGTGACTTAAAGTTAGAAAAAGCACGCACTGCCAATGCAGTTTACGAAGCACAAAAAAGTGTGGAACGTATTCAGCGTGAATCAGAAAAGCATAAAGATACTGTTCTGGAAAAGTTCTCTAAAGAGCTGCTAGATACAGTGGATAACCTGGAGCGCGCGATTGTTGCTGCAGGGGAAGAACAGGGCCCATTACGTGAAGGCGTAGAACTGACGCTGAAAGCGTTGCTCAATACACTAGAGAAATTTGGTGTAGTCGCAGTTGATACCGCAAATGGTTTTAATGCTGAATTGCATCAGGCAGTCGGTATTGATCCAAATGCTAAATCTAATGAAATCGGTACAGTCTTGCAAAAAGGCTATGCCCTCAATGGTCGTTTATTACGTCCTGCAATGGTCATGGTTGGCGCTTAAGCGAAATAAATCGGGAGTTTGTGAAATTTTTTCTAAAAATTTACTTGAAAAAAATTGAACGGCTCTCATATCGGATAACAAGTGTAAATCACAAAAAAATTTTTGAGGAAACATCCAAATGGCTAAAATCATTGGTATTGACTTAGGTACTACAAACTCATGTGTTGCAGTACTTGAAGGCGACAAAGTTAAAGTTATCGAAAACGCTGAAGGCGCACGTACAACTCCATCTATTATTGCGTACAAAGATGGTGAAATTCTGGTTGGTCAATCAGCTAAACGCCAAGCGGTAACCAACCCTAAAAACACATTATTCGCGATCAAACGTCTGATCGGTCGTCGTTATGAAGACCAGGCAGTACAAAAAGATATCGGTCTGGTTCCTTACAAAATCCTGAAAGCTGACAATGGTGATGCTTGGGTTGAAGTAAACGACAAGAAACTTGCTCCACAACAAATCTCTGCAGAAGTTCTGAAAAAAATGAAGAAAACTGCAGAAGACTACCTGGGTGAAACAGTCACTGAAGCGGTGATTACTGTTCCTGCTTACTTCAACGATGCGCAACGTCAAGCAACTAAAGATGCAGGTAAAATTGCCGGCCTAGAAGTTAAACGTATCATCAACGAACCAACTGCTGCGGCGCTTGCGTTCGGTATGGACAAGAAAGAAGGCGACCGTAAAGTTGCAGTTTACGACTTGGGTGGTGGTACTTTCGACGTTTCAATCATTGAAATCGCTGACCTTGATGGCGACCAGCAAATCGAAGTGTTATCAACTAACGGTGACACATTCCTGGGTGGTGAAGACTTCGATAACGCATTGATCGACTACCTGGTTGAAGAGTTCAAGAAAGAACAAAACGTGAACTTGAAGAATGATCCACTTGCGTTACAACGTCTGAAAGAAGCAGCTGAAAAAGCAAAAATCGAGCTTTCTTCTTCTAACGCAACTGAAATCAACCTTCCATACATCACTGCAGATGCGACTGGTCCTAAACACTTAGTGATCAACGTAACTCGTGCAAAACTTGAAGGTTTAGTTGCTGATCTTGTAGCTCGTACCATCGAGCCTTGTAAGATTGCGCTGAAAGATGCTGGTCTTTCAACTTCTGATATCTCTGACGTAATTTTGGTAGGCGGTCAGTCTCGTATGCCGCTTGTACAACAAAAAGTACAAGAATTCTTCGGTCGTGAGCCACGTAAAGACGTGAACCCGGACGAAGCGGTAGCTATGGGTGCTGCGATCCAAGGTGCGGTATTGTCTGGTGACAAAACTGACGTACTTCTTCTTGACGTAACTCCACTAACTCTTGGTATTGAAACCATGGGTGGCGTGTTGACTCCAATCATTGAGAAAAACACGACGATTCCTGCGAAGAAATCTCAAGTGTTCTCAACTGCTGCGGACAACCAGCCTGCTGTAGACATTTCAGTTTACCAAGGTGAACGTAAAATGGCTCAACAGAACAAATTGTTGGGTAACTTCCAGTTAGGTGATATCCCACCTGCTCCACGTGGTGTGCCACAAATTGAAGTATCGTTCGACATCAACGCAGATGGTATCTTGAAAGTATCTGCGAAAGATAAGAGCACTGGTAAAGAGCAATCTATCCAGATCAAAGCAAACTCAGGTTTGTCTGATGCTGAAATCGAAGCAATGATCAAAGATGCTGAAGCAAATGCTGAAGAAGACCGTAAGTTCGAAGAGCTTGCAAAAGCACGTAACGAAGCGGATGCACTAGTTTCTTCTGCTCAAAAAGCAGTAAAAGATCTTGGCGAACAAGTGACTGCTGACGAAAAAACTGCAATCGAAACTGCGGTTTCTGAGTTAGAAGCGTCTACGAAAGAAAATGATGTCGAAGCAATCAAAGCGAAAACTGAAGCATTGCAAAACATTATTATGCCGATCACTCAACGTGCTTATGAAGCAGCTCAAGGCCAAGGCGGTGCACAAGGTTTCGATCCTAATGCATTCCAAGGCGGCGAAGGCCAAGCCCAAAAAGCAGATGACGGCGTAGTTGATGCTGAATTCACTGAAGTAAAAGATGACAAAAAATAATTTGTCACTTTGAGAAAAAGACCGCATTTTATGCGGTCTTTTTTTTGCTCAATGCATAGGCAATAGAATGTTTTTTAATTAAACTATAATGAAATAAATAACTTAAAAATAAAAACGTATGCAGAATTTTATTAAGCTTTTTCTTCTGGCTTCCGGGCTTGCGATCATGCTGCTCTACCCGATGGGCAATCTGCTTCTGATCTTACCGCCGAATGTGGTACTAGCACCTTTTAATTACCTGCAAACCTTCGGAATTGAAGCTTCTTTTTCCCTAGGTTTTCTGATTGCCATTATTGTATTATTGATCCTGGCAGTACCTCAGCGTTATCCTTCCGGAAAAGGCTTTATCATTCTAGGTATTGGATTGCTGAGCTATATTATTTTCCAGATCTTTAAATCTGAAATCACGCTGTATGCCTTTAATCACCAAACCAGACATTCCTATAACCTGAAATATTTAATTGAATTTACGATCTTCTTATTGAATGGTATAGGCCTTGGCTTTATCTATCATTCCAATATGCCAAGACAGGTTGAGCAGTGGAAAGGTAAAAAATCGTAATCTGACCTGAGCAGAACCGTGCATAAGCACGGTTTTTATTGCCACTTTTTATCGCTCTGACGCTAGGATTTTGCTGTTTTTTTAGCTACATTGAGCCAAACAATATTTAAAAAAACACTATGCGTCTTTTAAGCTTTCTGGGGATCGTCGTTTTCATTGTGTCATTGTTTTTGCATCTACAAGCCAAGACCCATCCACAATTAAAATTTAATTCCCTGGCTGACCGTTTGACCCATCCTTTTGATACACGCCTACGTTTCCGGATTGACCAAGTCGATCCCGGTTTTGGCTTGACCCGTGATGAGGTCATTCAATTAAGTCAGGAAGCTATTCAGATCTGGTATGAAGGAACCAATCGCGATGATCTGATGGTCTATGATGAGAATGCTCAGCTGGCCATTCAACTGATTTATGATCAACGCCAACAGGACTATGAAGCCTTTAAAAAGGTTGAAAAAAAGTTACTTGCCGATGAAGCCAGATATCCGCGTGAAGTCAGCAATCTGCAAGTTTCACAGAAAAATCTGGAAGATCAGCAGCAACGACTGATCCAGCAAAAAAGTCAGCTTGAGTTTGAATTTCAAACTTTATTGCAACGCCGTCAACAAGCCAGCTCATCTGCCGAGCGTGAACAGCTTCAGTATGAGATGGAAATGCTCAAGCCTAAACTGGAAAGTTTTAAGCGCGAATATGCCTATCTTCAGGAACAGCTATCTTCATTTAATCAGCAAGTTTCTGTTCATCAAAACAGTGTGCAAAGCCATCAGCGAAATATCCAGCAGGCCCAGCAGCGTTTTCCCCCACGCCAGTTTCATAAGGGTATTTTTATGGGAAATAAGATCCAGATTTACCAGTTTGATGCCAAAGATGATTTACGTTTAACTTTGGCACATGAGCTGGGCCATGCCTTGGGTCTCTATCATCATAATGATCCGGAAGCCTTAATGTATCCTGTATTGGGTGAACAGAATCTGCAAGATTTCAAACTACGCCCGGCAGACAAGACCCTATTGTATACCCGATAACATTCAGGTTTTAATTCCCTATATTATTTATGTGTTTAGGCTAGTAAAAATACAACTTGGTTTCATTTCATGTTATTGTGAAGAACAGTAGGACGTCTTAGGCCAACTTTCTTGGAGATTCATGTGAGTTACTACCATATTTTAATTGAAGTAAATGACCACATTAGTACGATTGATGAAACCCGTGATATCGAGATCTTTGATATCGAGGATATTCAACCTTATCTTCATTCAATTTTGCTGCCTTATTTCAATGAACAGCTGATCGAGCTGGATGATGAAAATCTTGAATTTAAGGATATTTTGCATCTGCAAGTGAAACAGACTTTGTTACCGATCAATGACTTGATTGAGGAAGAACAGCGTCTGTTGCCGAGTGATACGGACATTACCATTACAGCCTACGAGATATTTAATAACCGCGAACTGAGTCAGGATGTCACTACAGTGATTTTTGACCTGCTTGAAGCGGTCAAACTGGAAAGCTAAGCTTTCTTCAGATATAAAAAAGTCCTCATACGAGGACTTTTTTATTCAACTTGATATGTATTAGATCGAGAATGAAGATCCACAACCACAGGTCGTGGTCGCATTCGGGTTTTGTACCACAAAACGTGAACCTTCCAGACCTTCAACATAGTCAACCACTGAACCGACCAAATATTGATAGCTTAGAGAATCGACCAGCATTTTGACATCGCCATTGACAAATTCTGCATCATCTTCATTTTGGCTTTCCGCAAAGTTAAAGCCATAAGAGAAACCTGAACAACCGCCACCGGTGACATACACACGGAGCATTAAGTCTTGGTTACCTTCACTGTCACGCAACTGGCGTACTTTATTTGCGGCATTGTCGGTGAGCACAAGCGCTTGAGCATTCATGGCGGATTCCTCTGTTGAATGGAATGTCTTTAAAAAGAAAAGACCATATTTCAAGTATAACACACTCAATATATGGTCAGTCTGTACAGATTAAAAGTCAAATCAGAGTAATTTTATCAGGATTGTTTATAGTTCTCATCCTGTAATGCACATTCGAAGTTTTTCGGATTTTGCTTGCAGCGGAATTGCCAGAGTAACTTCATCATGCGTTTATCATAAATACCCCGTTTGGTCAGATCAATCCGCGAATCACGCATCAGCTTTTGGTAACCTGGCTTATCTGCTTCAGGAATATCCATCCAGTATTTAGAGGGAATATCTGCCTTCATTTTACCCAAAATTCCAAAAGCACGTGGTAACTGGCTTTTCACCCATTCACGTGATTTTTGTCCATATCCTGCCGGAAATTTATCTGGACGAATAATAATATTACCGGTGACCTGCAATACCGGATAATTCACAATAGCACCCTTGCTGCCCAAACCTTTATGCAGTTCTAGCGGTTTAAATACAGCAGCCGGCGCGCCAATAATATCGACCTGACCATTGTTAAATTTAGAGCCAAAGTTGGTCACATCGGCGCTGACTGCCTGTGCACCCACCTGTTGAACCATGATTTTTTGTGCTTCGTCATAGTCAAGTACAGCAATTTTTTTACCTGCTGCTTTTGCAACAGTATTAATACTCCGGTCATTGACCATCAGGAAGGCATCGCCTACCGGAATTACCCCTGCGACTTCATACTTGCCTTGAACCATGAGCTTGGCAAAGGTCGGACTCGCCAGGCCTTGCATGACTTTTACCGCCAGGTTCAGATCTGGAATTGCGCCGATCGCATCGAGTGAACCGGTAAAACGGTTAAACTGACGGCCACGCATACCGATAACACTGATCCCGTCACATTTACCGGCTTTAAAATCTTCTGCGACGACAGCTTCATTGGTATTTACCCTAAGCTCGATATCAGCACCCCAGTTTTTTGCAGCCAACTGATAGTCTTTCATTACGGCATAGACGTCACCATTTTTGCCGACCAGATCGAATACACATACCACCTGTTTAGCCTGCGTCAGACCTGAAACTGCCGTGAGTGCTGCACCTACAGCCAGGGCTTTCCATCCTCTCTGCATCATTTTGCTTTCCTTGATTGCCTTGTTTTTGTTATCTGCTTTAAGTGCTACATGTTATTGTTTTTTATACTAAACATGAAAGCATTATTTTTAATCAGCTTAACTGCTTTACCGTGATCTGCAATGGCAGATCTGACTTTGTTTAATATAAAAAAAGCTTAGATAAATCTAAGCTTTTTTCCTTAAAAATCAAATTATTCGCCAGAAAGTGAACATTCAAAGTTGGCTTTATCGACAGAGCAACGCGCACGTTTCAGTACCGACATCATGCTGGCATCATAGATTCCACGCTTGGTCATATCCATACGCCCTTCACGTAATAGCTTCTGATACTTGGTTTTGTCTTCCGCGCTCAGATTAAGCTTATATTTCGCTGGAATACCAGCTTCCAGACGATTAATCATCGCCATGCTCTTAGGCAGGTTTTTAATGAACCAGTCACGAGACTTCTGGCCAAAACCGGCTGGGAATTTCTCCGGACGGATCACAAAGTCAGAGGTGACATGCAGTACCGGGAAGTTAAACATGGCACCGCTATTGCCCAGACCTTTATAGATTTCGAGTGGCTTGTACGCATACGCCGGTGCGCCCACCATATCGACTTGGCCATTATTAAACTTGGCCACGAAGTTGGATACATCAGACACTACGGCCTGAGCACCTACACGTTGAACCATGATTTTTTGCGCATCATCATAGCCAAGAACGGCGAACTTCTTGCCTGCCGCTTTTTCAATGGAGTTGATATTTTTGTCACGCACAAAGATAAAAGCTGAACCCAGTGGCGCAATCCCGGCCACCTCATACTTTTTACCGCCCATGGTCGTAACCATTTTAGCCGCATTATGCTTATCTAAAGCGAAGCTAATCGCACGCTGTGCAATGGCATTACTTGGAGCACCACCTAAGGCATCAATCGAACCGGCAAACTTGTTGTATTGACGGGCACGCATGGCGGTCATGAATACACCATCACATTTGCCAGCCTTAAAGTCATTGTCAGCGACGGCCTCATCCTGACGGGCGATCAGATTAATATCTGCGCCCCAGCCTTTTGCTGCCAGCGCCCATTCCTGAGCCATCTGGAAAGACTCGCCAGATTTACCAAGTAGGTCAAACACACAGATATCGACCTTTTCTGCATGTGCCACACCTGCAAAACCAAATGCAGAAAATGCAGCCAATGATAAGAGTGTTTTTTTCATTTTAGTTATCCTTTGAAATCTTGTTGTTAGCTGAGTGTCCGTACACGCGTCAAATATTAAGCAAATTTATTTCAAAAAAATAGAGCATTTACTCCAGATAAAAGCGGCTTTTTGGCCTATAAAGATAAATCAGTTTTTCTTGATTTCTTTTATCTTATTTTTTTATAAATATATCAGTATCTTAATATTTTAACTTGGCTACTTTGAATTACATTTCATTCGCTGTAGTTACAAAGATATACATGATTTTAAAACTATTCACCACTAATTGAGCATTCGAAATTGGTTCTTTCCACAGTACAGCGTGCCCGTTTTAATACCGTCATCATGCCAGCATCATAGATGCCCTGTTTGGTTAAATCCATACGCCCTTCACGCAGAATTTTCTGATAACTGACCTGTTCCTCACGACTCAGGTTCAGAACATATTTACGCGGGATTTCTGCTTCCATACGTTTCACCATCGCGAAGCTACGGGGTAACTGCTTAACAAACCATTGTCGGGAATTGGCTGCAAACTGTTCCGGAAATTTATCCGGTCGAATAATCAGATCTGCTGTGACATTGACCACCGGAAAGTTAATCATGGCTCCTTTCTGACCCAGTCCTTTGGTCACTTCAAGAGGTTTAAAGGCATAAGCAGGTGCTGCCACAATATCCACCTCACCCTGATTAAATTTACGGATGAAATTAGAAATTTCCGAATTCACCGGTACGAATTCTACCCGGTTCACCATAATGGTTTGGGCATAGTCATAATGTAGAACTGCAAACTTCTTGCCTTTAATATGTTCCAGCTTGTCCATATTACGATCACGGACAAAGATATAAGCAGGACCAATCTGGCCAATACCGGCTACTTCAAATTTTTCCTTGCCAATCTGAGTGGTCATGCGCTTGGTATTACGCTTATCCAGCACATAACTCACCGCTTTCATGGCAATATCATTATTAGGAACGCCGCCAATCGCATCAATCGAACCGGCAAATTTGTTATAAGCTCGCGCGCGCATGGATGTCATATAGAAGCCATCGCATTTTCCGGCTTTGGCATCCTGATCGACTTTGGCTTCATCCTGATAAGCAATCAATTGAACCGTAGCTCCCCACTGCTTGCTGGCCAATGCCCATTCTTCCAGCAGCTTGAAGGATTCACCCGATTTTCCCAGTAAATCAAATACACAGACATTGACTGGGGCAGCATGTGCACTCGAAGCCCATAGGCCCAGTGCAGATAAAATTAAAAATCCATTTTTCATTTTTATTCTACTCAATATTATTATGAACCTTGATGGCTCTATCTTCCGGTTTTTAAACAAAATAGAGTATTTACTCAAAACATAGTTCATCATATATGAATCTATAAATTTTTAAAGCCTGAACAGGATAAACTGCAACGAAGATTTTTTGTTTTCTCCCGGCTTTCCATTAGAATAGCGGCATTCTCTTTTGCCCTTGTTAGTAAGTTCAATGATTCAGTTAGACCAAGTTTCGTTACGCCGTGGTGGGCGAGTGTTATTTCAAAAAGCCTCCATGCAGCTTCATCCCGGCTGGAAAATTGGTTTAACCGGCGTGAATGGCGCAGGAAAATCTACCCTGTTTGCGGCTCTTTTAGGTGAGCTCAGTGCAGATGAGGGTTCGCTAACCCGTCCATCCGTTTGGACCGTAGCGCATATGGCTCAGGAAATTAAAGCCCTAGATATGCCAGCCATTGATTTTGTTCTGTCAGGCGATGAAGAGTATTGGGATATACAGGCTAAACTAGCGCATACGGAACAGCTTTCTGATGCAGAACTGGCACAGCTACATGGCCGTTTTGACGAGATTCATGGCTATTCCGCTCCCTCTAAAGCAGCACAGTTAATGGCTGGTTTAGGCTTTATGGATCATCAGATTCGCCTGGATGTTTCCAGCTTTTCAGGCGGTTGGCGGATGCGTTTGAATTTGGCCCGTACCCTGATGAGCCGTTCAGACCTGCTATTACTCGATGAACCGACCAACCACTTGGATCTGGATGCGATTTTGTGGCTCGAAGACTGGTTAAAGGCGTATGAAGGCACTTTAGTGCTAATTTCGCATGACCGTGATTTTCTGGATGCCGTGACGGATCATATTCTGCATATCGAAAATCAGGAACTCACCCTCTATACCGGTAATTATTCAACTTTTGAAGTGACCCGTAGCGAGCGTCTGGCGCAACAGCAACAGGCCTTTGAGAAACAGCAGGAAGCCCGAGCACATTTACAAAAATTTATTGACCGTTTCAAAGCCAAAGCAACTAAAGCACGTCAGGCCCAAAGCCGGATCAAAATGCTGGAGCGTATGCAGGATCTCGCCCCTGCTCATGTAGATACGCCTTTTACCTTCAGTTTCCGTGAACCGACCAAAATGAGTTCACCACTTCTGGCCTTGGAACAGGCGGAAATTGGTTATGGCGATAAATCAATTGCCAGCAAAATTAACCTGCAAATTACTCCAAATTCACGTATCGGTTTATTGGGGATGAATGGTGCGGGTAAATCAACCCTGATCAAAACCTTAGTCGGAGATTTGCCCTTATTAAATGGTCAGCTTAAGGCCTCAGAATTACTCAATATTGGCTATTTTGCCCAGCACCAGATGGATGCTTTGGACGCTAATGCCAGCCCGATGCTACAACTGGCACGCATCGCCGATCCAAAAATCAGTGAAGCTTCTTTACGCTCTTTCCTTGGCAGTTTTGGTTTTAGCGGTGAGCGCATGGATACCCCATGTGAGAGTTTCTCTGGGGGTGAACGCGCCCGTTTGGCTTTGGCTTTAATTGTTTGGCAGCGTCCAAATGTGCTGATTCTGGATGAACCGACGAACCATCTGGACCTAGATATGCGCCATGCCCTGACTATGGCTTTGCAGGATTTTGAAGGTGCGGTGGTACTGGTCTCGCATGAACGTCAATTGATTGCGACAGTATGTGATGAATTGCTGTTAGTGCATGCCGGACGTTGTACCGAATTTGAGGGCGATCTGCGGGACTATGCCAAATGGTTACGTGAAGCGCGTCAACAGCAGATCAATGCGCAGAATGCCTTGGCCAAAGCACAGGTAGTAGAAACAGAAGCTAAACCTGTGGTGGTAGCCAAAGTAGATAAGGAAGCACAGCGTAAACTGGCTGCTCAGCGTCGTGAGCAGACTCGTCCAATTCGCAAGAATATTGAAAAATGCGAAGCGCAAATCGACAAGTTACAGCCTCGTCTGGCAGAAATTGAAGAATTGCTAGCAGATAGTACTTTATATGAAGCTGCGCGTAAAGATGACTTGCTGAAACTCATGAACGAGCAGACTGAACTGAAACAGAAACTGGAAACTACCGAAGAGCAAATGCTAGAACTGATGATGGAGCTGGAAAGTTTGGAGCAATCTTTTCAGGAAGGTTAAGTTTTAAACCTTGATTCAAATCTTAGAGATTAGCTGCAACTGGAGCTAATCTCTTTTTTTATACTTTTTATATATTGCTCTCTCCATCTTTTCCCTGATTTTTTTATCGAAACCGTTTTTTGACATATTTTGTAGTGAATTACGCAAATCCTATATAAGTTTATTTTTTAAACACTCGGATGTCTTATTTCATACATTAATTTACAGCGATTTCTTGGCGCATAAGGCTCTAATAAAAGTGTTTTTTATTTTTGGCAGCCTTGATACGAGTCTGTTTAATGTTGAACTAGAGAGAGGAAATCCGCATGCGTGCTCTTACCTATCATGGTGCTCGGGATGTACGAGTTGAATCCGTTCCAGATCCAGTGATTCAGGAACCAGATGACGTCATTTTAAGGGTGACAGCGACTGCCATCTGTGGCTCAGATCTGCATCTATACCGGGGTAAAATCCCGGCCACTGAAGATGGCGATATTTTCGGCCATGAATTTATGGGAATTGTAGAAGAAGTCGGCCCTGAAGTCACAGAAGTCAAAAAAGGCGACCGGGTAATTATTCCTTTCGTGATTGCATGTGGTCACTGTTTTTTCTGTGAACATGAACTGATGGCTGCCTGTGAAAATACCAATACTGGCCGTGGTGCAATTATCAATAAAAAACAGATTCCACCAGGTGCCGCTCTATTTGGTTATAGTCATTTGTATGGCGGTGTACCAGGCGGACAGGCTGAATATGTCCGTGTACCTAAAGGTAATGTAGGCCCATTTAAAGTACCGGGATCATTACCGGATGAAAAAGTCCTGTTCCTGACCGATATCTTGCCTACTGCATGGCAGGCTGTAACCAATGCCCAGGTCACTCGCGGCTCCAGTGTTGCGATTTATGGTGCTGGTCCAGTTGGTTTACTGTCGGCTGCCTGCGCACGTATGCTGGGTGCCGAACAGATCTTTATGGTCGATCACCACCCTTACCGTCTGCGTTTCGCCCATCAAACTTATGGTGCAATTCCAGTGAATTTTGATGAAGTCGATGCAGCTGAATATATTATTCAAAATACTGCCGGTCATCGTGGTGTTGATGCCGTCATTGATGCGATTGGTTTCGAGGCCAAAGGCAGTTTGCTTGAAACTGTGATGACGAATCTAAAAATTGAAGGTTCGAGCGGCTTTGCCCTACGTCAATGTATCGCCGCAGTACGCCGTGGTGGTGTGGTGAGTGTGCCAGGCGTATATGCTGGTCCAATTCATGGCTTCCTGTTTGGTGATGCCTTCGATAAAGGCTTAACCTTTAAAATGGGTCAAACACATGTACATAAATTCTTGCCACAATTACTTGAATATGTAGAAAATGGCCAGCTGTCTCCAGAAGTGATTATTACCCATCGCATGAAACTGGAAGAAGCTGCTGAAGGCTATCGTATTTTCGATAAACGTGAAGAAGACTGCCGCAAAATTATTCTGACCCCATAAATACACTCATTAAAAAATAGAAAGCGCCGTTAGGCGCTTTTTTAAATTTTGATCACCATTTTATAAACCGTATTTTTTTCTATTTTCAGTTTCTAAAAGCTCAGATCTATTGCCTGTTTATCAGATGAACTGGCACTAGGTCACGTGATGACCCAGCTTAAAAAAACTAAGCTATAGAAGTAAAAGTTGGAAAAATCTATAACCCTATGATTCATTGATAAAAATGAAATTTCACTTGATTATTAAATTAATTGTGTAGTTTAGCTACAGTGAAGATCTTTAGAATTAAAATATGTTCCACGCTGATTATTAATTAAATCTACAATATTAATATAAGCTATTAATTTTTAGCTGGTTTATATAATTTTTCCATTAAAAACAGATAAAAATTCACCTGAACTGGTTGCTTTTAAGAGCAGAGAAGTTATGGCTCCAACTAGTCTTTTAAATTCAAAAACCTATTTTAAATTTAAAAACACTTATCCACAAGATATAGAAATTAAATTTGAATTTAAAAAAATGAGAGATAAGAAAGGCAATATAACTTGTGGATAAATACTATCTTATTCACATAAAAAATATGGATAACTTTGCAGTTATCCACACGATTGATCAAGGTTTAAGCAAGATTTAAAACAACACTATTCAAATATTTTTAAAAAATTTCGAATTAACTTGATAAATCATTGAAATTCTAGGATTTCAAAAATCTAAGTTCTAGAATTTTCCATTCATCCTCTAGCTTCCAGATCTCCTGAAGACGCTGTTTATTATTTTCCAGTCCAATCAAGATCCGGCATTCGGTCTGGTCTTCATTGTACTCGTATTCTTCATATTCTATGTCTGGCTTCAGCGGTTTCCATACACCGTTTTGTACCGCATGAGCGATCCGGTCATAACGCAGATAACTTCCTTCTACGCGGCCTTCCTGTTCAAAAACCACCTGAAAGTCCTGATGTTCATAGTGGCGCAGCATATCATAGTCGCCACTGTAGAATGCATTGGCCCAGATCTCACGTATTTCTTCAAGCTGGCTATCCATGGATAAACCTCTTTATAAATAAGACTTGATTCTACTGAACCAGGCTTTTTTGAAACCTAATATCAGCGGATCATTGGTCTAAAAACTGCTTAGATTAAAATTATTCTAAACAGTTCATCCGGCATTAATAGAAAATTTACGTAAAAAAAAGCGCCTTAAAAGGCGCTTTTTCGTTTCGATTTATTCCAATGGATCAGGTATCAATATCAGCATTCAAGGCATTTTCTTCAATGAAGGCACGACGCGGTTCCACATCATCCCCCATCAAACAAGAGAACATGCGGTCTGCTTCAATTGCATCCTGCACCGTCACTTGTAGCATGTTACGGTTTTCCGGATCCATCGTAGTTTCCCACAACTGGTCCGCGTTCATCTCACCCAGACCTTTATAACGCTGGATCATCATGCCGCGGCGAGAGTCTTGCAGAATGTGCTGCCAAACCTGATGGAAACTGCTGACCTGAATCTTGCGCTCACCTTTCTGTAAATAAGCACCCTCTTCAAGCAGCGTGAACCAGCTTTTCGAATTTTTCAGTAAACGTGCATATTCACTTGAGCTGAGCAGGCTAGCATCTAGCAGGTAATGATGCGGCAGGTTATGCACATAAATTGTAATCCGTGGTAACCAGCTTTCTACGATCTGGCCATCAACATCTTTTTCAAAACGTTCCAGACTCAATTCAGGACGTAAACTTGGCTGGATTTTTTCAATCGCTGCACGCAGGTCTTCACCCCAGGTTTCCACATAAGCTTTATCTTCCAGCTGATCCAGCTTGAATGCTTCCAGTGAAATCAACGCATCCAGCAAGCTTGCAGGATAACGTACAGTTAAACGTGCCAGACTCTTTTGTGAAGTTTGATAATCGGTAATCACATTGGCTAGAGCTTCACCACGAATCGCAGGGGCATCAGCACTGATATGCAGTTCCAGCTCATCAATCGCATTAGAAATCAGGTAAGTTTCCAGTGCATCATTGTCCTTGATGTACTGTTCCTGTTTGCCTTTTTTCAGCTTGTACAGCGGCGGCTGTGCAATATAGATATGACCACGTTCCACCAGTTCCGGCATTTGACGGAAGAAGAAAGTCAGCAACAACGTACGAATGTGTGAACCATCCACGTCAGCATCGGTCATGATGATGATTTTGTGATAACGCAGCTTGTCCGGGTTATATTCTTCACGACCAATCCCACAGCCGAGTGCCGTAATCAGCGTGCCCACTTCTGCAGAAGAAATCATACGGTCAAAGCGGGCACGTTCCACGTTCAGGATCTTACCTTTTAGCGGCAGAATTGCCTGCATCTTACGGTTACGGCCCTGTTTTGCAGAACCGCCCGCAGAGTCACCTTCGACCAGGTACAGTTCAGATAAAGCTGGATCTTTCTCTTGGCAATCCGCCAGTTTACCTGGAAGGCCGGCGATATCGAGTGCGCTCTTACGACGGGTCATTTCACGTGCTTTACGCGCTGCATCACGGGCACGCGCTGCGTCAATGATCTTGCCAGCGATTGATTTAGCCGCCTGTGGATTCTCCAACAGATATTCAGAGAATGCCTTGTTCATGGCCTGCTCAACGGCAGATTTCACTTCACTGGACACCAGTTTTTCTTTGGTTTGTGAAGAGAATTTCGGATCAGGCACTTTTACTGACACAATCGCAGTCAGGCCTTCACGCGCATCATCGCCTGAAACCACAACTTTTTCTTTTTTCAGGATATTTTCACTGTCCATGTAGTTATTTAAACCACGGGTCAGTGCTGCACGGAAACCGGCTAAGTGAGTACCGCCATCCTTTTGCGGGATGTTGTTGGTAAAGCAGCGTACATTTTCCTGATAAGAATCATTCCATTGCAGTGCAACTTCTACCCCAATGCCATTTTCTGCCTGAGTGGTGAAATGGAAAATATCATTCAGGTGGGTTTTACCCTGATTAATGTACTTAACAAACTCAGCCAAACCGCCTTCATAGTCAAAAATGTATTCGGCATTAATACGTTCGTCACGTAATACGATTCGTACACCTGCATTCAGGAAGGACAGTTCACGTAAACGACGTGCCAGAATGTCGACATTAAAAATGGTCTGGCTAAAGGTTTCCACACTTGGCCAGAAACGCACGCGAGTACCGGTCTTATCAGTCTCACCCACCACTTTTAACGGGAATTGTGGATCACCATGACGGTATTCCTGTTCATGGATTTTACCGGCACGATGAATGGTTAATTCCAGTTTTTCTGACAACGCATTTACTACGGATACACCTACACCGTGCAGACCGCCAGAGACTTTATAGCTGTTATCATCAAACTTACCACCAGCATGCAGAATGGTTAAAATTACTTCTGCAGCAGACACGCCTTCTTCAGGGTGAATGTCGGTCGGAATACCACGGCCATTGTCTGATACTGAAACTGATTCATCTTCATGAATAGTCACTAAAATTTCATCACAGTGACCTGCCAGCGCCTCATCAATCGAGTTATCTACGACCTCGAAGACCATATGGTGTAAGCCGGTACCATCGTCTGTATCACCAATGTACATGCCTGGACGCTTACGTACTGCGTCTAAACCACGTAATACCTTGATGCTAGAGGAATCATAAGCTTTTTCAGTGGTTTGTTCTGTTTGAGAAGCAGCTTGATCTTCTGAACTCATGGTTTCTCCCTAGTGAAAGATAGGTTTATCCAAAGATAGGTAAAAATTTAAAAACTATTGCACAACAACTTGAACTGTACCGTTTTCAACATTGAATAACTGATATGAGATAGACAGATCATGTAGGTGCTTTTGTACTGATTCATGATCTAAAGTGGTAATAAAAACTTGACTACCAAGCTGGCTCAATCGCTCAATTAAACGTTGTTGTGCGGTTAAATCTAATTCTGCTGTCACATCATCTAATAATACCACAGTTTCCTTATTACAAGAATGCAGCATTGCGATTTGCGACAGTTTAAGTGCCATCATTAAAAGCTTTTTTTGTCCGCGAGATAAGATCACATCGGCATCCCCCAAAGGGGTCTTGAGACGCAAATCTGCGCGATGTGGACCATATTCGGTATAGCGCCGTTCTACATCTTTGTCATGATGATTGGTTAGGTCATTCAGCAGGCCATGTTCACTGTGAAAGCCGGGACTGTATTCCAGAGAAATCTCCAGATCCGGTAATAGATGTTTGAGATCATCCTCAAAAAATGGCTTCCACTGTTCCATGATGCCGACACGTTGGGAGTGCAAAATCTCACCATATTCACTCAGCATCTGGTTCCACGCTTCCAGATCAGACAAACTTAGAAAACGTTTGGATTTAAGCAGACTGTTCCGCTGTTTTAGGGCTCGTGAATAATATTGCCAGGCATGATAAAACTCTGGTTCCACGTGGAACATTAACCAGTCCAATAGCTGACGACGTGGTTTGGCACCATGATCGATAATATCGGTACTCTGCGGATCAATCAGTTGTAAGGGTAACATCTTGGCAAGCTGGCCTTGGGTTGCAATCGCATCGCCATTGACCTTGATCAGCTGTTCCCCGCTGGTCATTTTTTGCATGCCGACTTTTTCAGTTTCCGATTGGGCGAACACAATCGCATCCGAGGCGCCATGCTGAATGTAATTTTTCGGGATATGGGTACGAAAGGAACGTCCTGTGGCCAGTAAATGAATAGCTTC
The DNA here is from genome assembly GCF_046635365.1 of Acinetobacter sp. NIOH-H-8. Classification (NCBI taxonomy): domain Bacteria; kingdom Pseudomonadati; phylum Pseudomonadota; class Gammaproteobacteria; order Moraxellales; family Moraxellaceae; genus Acinetobacter; species Acinetobacter sp. NIOH-H-8. The sequence goes on along the minus strand of NZ_JBHDVN010000035.1, from coordinate 7,712 downwards.
CAGTACTGAAGTCTTGCCCGAACCATTCTGGCCATAAAAAACATTAAACGGTTGCAATCCCTGGAGTGCAACCGTTTTGAAGTTTCGTACACGTTCAATATGAAGACGCGTAATATGCATGGCGTTGGCTTAGCTCAGCTGTCGCTTAGACACGCATTGGCATCACGACATAGGTCTGATCGGTATGAGATGGATCCTGAACCAGCACAGACTGATTCGCTTCAGTCATGGTCATGGATACATCTTCACCGTCCAGTACACCTAGCACTTCAATCAGGTATTGCGCATTGAATGACATTTCCAGTGGTGCATCTGCATACTGGATCGCCAGATCTTCAATCGCCTCATCCTGTTCCGGGTTATTGGCACGAAGTTGTAATGAACCGGCATTAAAGTTCAGGAATACGCCACGCAGTTTTTCATTACTCAAAATAGCCACACGTTGTAAGGATTGCTTAAACACGTCATGCGCAATAATCACATTCTTGTCGCCACCACGTGGAATTACACGGCGGTAGTCCGGGAATTTACCGTCGATCAGTTTCGTGGTGAAACGAACTGTGATATCAGCCTGTTCTTTATCACGGCTGGCCATACGAATGGTTACATTCAATAATTCACGACCAATTAACAACGAGAGTTGTTCATCTTCAACGCTTAATAAACGTTGCAGTTCAGCGACTGCCTTACGTGGAACAATGGCTTGAATCGGTTGAGTTGCTGTCGATTGGGCTGCTGTTTCACACAATGCCAGACGATGACCATCTGTCGTTACCGCACGAAGCTGATTGGCGTCAATTTCAAGTAAAGTACCGGTCAGGTAGAAACGCACATCCTGCACTGCCATTGCGAAAGCCGTTTTTTCAAACAGACGCTTTAATTCGCGCTGAGTCACAGTCACTTGTGTACCTTGGGTATTTTCAGTATTCAGTAATGGATAGTCATCCGCAGGCAAAGTACCGAGCACAAAACGACTATTTCCAGATTTCAAGATACAACGCTGGTCATCAGTAATTTGCAGGTCGATCAGGGCTGCTGATGGCAAAGATTTACAGATATCAATCAGCTTACGTGCTGGAACAGTGGTTTCACCGGCTTGCAGGCATGCACCTTCAGCCAACTGTGTGCTGGCAACCAGTTCCACTTCCAGATCCGAACCGGTGACGGTCAAAGCTTCAGCAGTCACCTGGATTTTCAGGTTTGAAAGAATATTTAAGGTATGGCGACGTTCAACCGCTCCTACGACATGTGAGAGAACATTCAGTAAGCTTTCTTTCGCGATTTTTAAACGCACGGTACATTCCTCTAAAGCTGAAGATTAATAAGATAAAAGTTGAATTTTTAGCAGTTAACTATGCGGCAAAACAGGCCGCATAGCAAGAACAGAATTTGAGCGTTTTAGGTCAACTCTGCAACAGGCGTTGCAGGTTTTTATAGTCCTCATTGAAGATCGGATCTTCTTCACGCAAGCTCTGTACTTTTTCGCAGGCATGCATGACTGTACTGTGATCTCGACCACCAAAAGCCATACCAATTTCCGGGAAACTGTCTCCAGTCAGTTCACGTGCCAGACCCATTGCAAGCTGACGTGGACGCGCATAAATACGGGTACGTTTTGGACCTACCAGCTCTTTAAGTGGAATGCGAAAATACTCACTCACTACACGCTGGATATTTTCAGTGCTGATGGTACGGGCACGAATTGCGAGGACATCTTTCAAAGACTCACGTACCACATCCAGATCAATCGGCGTTCCTTTAAAACGCGAGATCGCCACCACTTTATTAAGCGCACCTTCCAGTTCACGGACGTTCGCTACTACTTGTTGGGCGATAAATAGCGCACAGTTACGTGGTAAATCTACACCGGTGTTTTCGGCTTTTTTCAGCAAGATTTCAATGCGAGTTTCAATATCGGGTGGTTCCACACCCACAGAAAGTCCCCAGGAAAAACGTGAAACCAGACGTGGATCCAGTTCTGTCAATTCTTTAGGGTAACGATCCGAGGTTAGGATAATTTGCTTCGATTCATCCAGCAACGCGTTAAAGGTATAGAAAAACTCAACCAGACTGGCTTCTTTACCTGCAAGCAAATGAATATCATCGACTAGCAAAAGATCCAGTGAACGGCAGTTTTTCTTAAACTCTTCAACCTTGCCCTGTTGTAGGGAACTGACAAAATCCTGCACAAAGCTTTCTGCAGTCATATACATCACGCGGGCATTGGGTTTTGCCTGTAATAATGCATTTCCGACGGCCTGCATCAAGTGGGTTTTACCCAGACCAGTCGGACCATATAAAAATAGCGGGTTATGCTGTGAAGCCCCAAGTTGGGTTAACACCTTACGGCAGGTTTCAGCCGCCATCTGGTTAGAACGGCCTTCAACAAATAACGAGAAGGTAAATAAAGGGTTCAGCTGACGTTTACGGCTATTTTTGCCTGAATCTTCTTTTTCTTTCTTAGGACGCGGCGCTGGCGCAACCACAGGCGCAGATTCCAAAGCCGCTGTTGTCGTCGCTGGCTGTTCACTGGCAGATAAAATTGCACCTGGACGCGAATCCACCAGAATTTCAACTTTACGTACGCGACCTTCAGACAGCTGTTCGGCCAAAATCGAAATCAGTTCCAGATGATGCTCTTGAATGTAGCGCGTCCAATACGGATTAGGTGCATAAAGACGCAGGGTATCGTCCAGCTCTTCTGCAACCAACGGGCGAATCCACATTGTAAAGACATTTCCAGAGAGCTCTTGTCGCAAGCGATTTAAGCAGTCTGTCCAAAGCATGTGAATCCCCTATTCATTCCATTGTTAATCAAAAAGGCTGACCGCGACCAAAGCGGGTCGCCATTCTAACCAAGTTATCCACATCTGTCATGGCAATTTCCACAGATTTTGCGCAAAAAGCAGTCATGGTGGATAAATTTAAATTTAAAAAGCTGGTGTGGATAAGTTTATCCGCAAGCTGTGGATAAAATATAACACAAAGTTATCCACAAAGTATAAAATTAATAAAAACAGTTTTATCCACAAACTAAGTTTTTGTTTATTTAATACAAAATTAGCTTTTCCACAGAAAAAGTCCACCCTAATAGTAATAAATTTAAATTTATAAATTTGAATTTATTTATAAGATTCGATTCTTTTGTGGATAACTGAGAAAAGTTTAAATTTAAATTCAAAACTCAGGAGTTAAATTTAGATTTCACATAAGTTGTGGATAACTATGTTGATATAAGTGTTAATAACTTATATTTAATTTTAAAACAAATAGTTATATTGTGGTTAACTTATATATAGGTATTTGAATACAATTTTTTTAATCCCTATTTACAATTTTGATTTCAGTCTTATTTGAAAAGAAAGTGGCTTTTGCATTGACAGCTCAAGCAATGAGCACTAAAATCGCGGACCTTTATAGAAAGATCATTTTTGGAGTTTCAATATGAAACGTACATTCCAACCATCTGAATTAAAGCGTAAACGCGTTCATGGTTTCCGTGCTCGTATGGCTACTAAAGCTGGTCGTCAAGTTCTAGCTCGCCGTCGTGCAAAAGGTCGTCACAGCTTAACTGTTTAATCAGTTAGGCTTTGCCGATTTTGGGTGTTATGACTACACTTTATAGTTTTGGTACAGAGCTTCGTTTACGCTGTGCTGCAGATTATAAAGGAGTCTTTGATGGTGCGCTTTTTAAAGTGCATCAACCCCATTTCCTTTTTCTTGCAAAACATTCCGAACTGCCAAACAGCCGTTTGGGTTTAGTTGTTGCCAAGAAAAAAGTGCGCCGTGCGCACGAACGAAATCGAGTAAAACGACTTGCTCGCGAAAGTTTTCGCCTGCATCAACAGCAACTAGATGATTTGGATATTGTGGTTATGCCTAAAGTAGGTATAGAAGCGGTACCGAACGCAGAGTTGCATCAGCAATTACAATTTGCCTGGCAGAAACTCAACCGTCTTGCCAAAAAGCATTCCAAAATAGCATCATCCTCCCCACAAAAGTAGAGATGGCCAATGGTACGTTTACTGCATTGGTTAATACGTTTCTATCAGATTGCGATTAGTCCTTTATTGGGACCACGCTGTCGTTATATTCCAACATGTTCTCAATATTCCTTGGAAGCAGTCCATACACATGGAGCTGTACGTGGTGTGTGGCTGGCTACTAAGCGTATTTGCCGTTGTCATCCGTGGGGTGGCTCTGGATATGATCCGGTTCCCCCGAAAGCGATTCGTTTTATTTCATTTCAGCAAATAGATTCTCAAACGCTTCACGTTGCTGTACCCTTTCGTGATCGTTTATTGAACCAAAATCACTCTAACCACTTGGGGTAATACATATGCAACAATGGGCCAGGATTGCAATTCTCGGAGCCATGTTTGTTGTCGCATATTTGCTCATTTTGGCGTGGCAAAAAGATTATGGCAATGCTGAAACCAAACCACAGCAAGAAGCTGCGGTTGTTTCACATGAAGTATCTGCAGATTTGCCAAATGCTCAGACGGCGACGACCGCCTCTGATCTGCCACAAGCAAATATGCCAGCGCAGCAAGCAACGGATGCCACCGCACCTGTAAGTCAGCAGCTTATTTCAGTACAAACTGACCTTTATCATCTTTGGATCAATCCTAAAGGTGGTGATATTGTTCGTGTTGAATTACTCAATCATGACAAGAATAAAGACAGCGATGAACCGTTCGTTATGCTGGAAAGCGATGCGAAACGGACTTATGTCGCCCAGTCGGGTCTGATCGGTCTGAATGGACCGGACAGCAGCCGTAATGGCCGTCCAACCTATGAGTTGGAAAAAACGGTTTATACACTGGCAGATGCCAAAGCCGCTAAAAATAAAGATGGCGAAACTGTCAAAGTACTTTCTGTACCTATGGTCTTTAAAACGGCTGATGGTGTAGAAGTCATTAAAACCTTCAACTTTACTGAAGGTGAATATCCGGTAGTTGTGAATCACAAAGTGGTCAACCGCAGCGGCCAGACCTGGCAAGGTCAGATGTTCGGTCAGATCAAACGTGACAATTCCGAAGATCCAGGTAAATCTGATCAGGGTATCTTCACACTGGGAACGTTCCTGGGCGGCGCTTGGGGTACACCGGATGAAAACTACAACAAGTTAAAATTTGACAACTTTGTTGAAGAAAAACTGAATACCGAAGCCAAAGGTGGCTGGGTTGCAATGGTTCAGCACTACTTCGTGAGTGCCTGGGTGCCAGGTAACCTGAAATTGACTCAAGCCAATGGTGAAGCCTACAGTGCGAAGCTGGAATCACGTAAATCAACTGATAACATGAATATCATTGGTTTTACTTCTCCAACTTTCAATGTGCCTGCAGGCACCGTAGCTGAAATCGATGCGACCTTCTACTCTGGTCCAAAAGTTCAATCGGAGCTGAAAGACCTAGCGACTGGTCTGAACCAGACTGTAGATTATGGCTGGTTATGGCCAATTGCCAAACTGCTGTTTGTTGGTCTTGAGTTCTTCCATGGTCTAGTGGGTAACTGGGGTTGGGCAATCATCCTGTTAACCGTACTGGTGAAACTGATCCTGTGGCCATTGTCGTCGAAGAGCTACCGCTCTATGGCGAAAATGCGTGTGATTGCACCTGAAATGCAACGCATGAAAGAAGAGTTCGGTGAAGACCGTATGCGCTTCTCTCAGGAAATGATGGCACTGTACAAACGTGAACAGGTGAATCCACTTGCTGGCTGTTTACCATTGTTACTGCAAATGCCAATTTTCCTGGCACTGTACTGGGTATTGATGGAATCTGTAGAACTGCGCCATGCACCATGGATGTTCTGGATCCAAGATTTATCTTCAATGGATCCTTGGTTCATCCTGCCATTGATCATGGGTGCGACCATGTATATTCAGCAGATGCTGAATCCGCAGCCAACTGATCCAATGCAGGCGAAAGTGTTCAAGATTATGCCAGTGATCTTTACAGTATTCTTGCTGTTCTTCCCGGCAGGTCTGGTGTTGTACTGGATTGTGAACAACTTGATCACAATCTTGCAGCAAACACTGATCAACAAGTCTGTTGCCAAAGACCGTGCTAAACGCGATGAGGCAACACCAGTCAACTAAGTTGTACTGATGGGCTGAATAAATCCGCTTAAGATGGTAATCTTGAGCGGATTTTTTTTGCTGTACTTTTAAGTTTTTCTAGGTGAATGTTATGCTCGACCGAACTACGATTGCTGCGATTGCAACTCCCCCAGGACGTGGCGGTGTAGGTGTCATTCGCCTGTCAGGTCCCAAGTCTTATGAAATTGCCCAGGCCTTGAGCCAAAAAGATTTGCCTAAAGCCCGTTTTGCCGGTTTTCGCCAGTTCTATGATGCAGCTGGTGAAGTGATGGACGAAGGTCTGGTGATCTGCTTCCCGAATCCGAATTCCTTTACTGGTGAAGATGTAGTAGAACTGCAAGGTCATGGTGGCCCGGTGATTCAGAATGCCCTGTTGGGCCGTTTGCTGGAACTGGGTGCCACTGCAGCCAGAGCCGGTGAATTTTCTATGCGTGCCTTTGAGAATGGCAAGCTGGATCTGGTGCAGGCGGAAGCGATTGCAGATCTGATTGATGCGACCTCCCAAGCGGCTGCCCGGTCTGCAGTCCGTTCTCTACAAGGGGCATTCTCGACTAAGGTCAATACGGTATTAGAACAGTTGATTCACTTGCGTTTGCATGTCGAAGCGGCGATCGATTTCCCGGAAGAAGAAATTGACTTCCTGGCGGATGGCAAGATTTTAAATCTGCTGGATGGCGTGGCGAATGCCGTCACTCAGGTTCAGCAATCTGCACGTCAGGGTCAGTTACTGCGTGAAGGCTTACAGGTAGTGATTGCCGGTAAACCGAATGCAGGTAAATCATCCCTGCTCAATGCCCTAGCAGGCAATGAACGTGCGATTGTGACCGATATTGCCGGAACAACCCGTGATGTGCTGCATGAAAAGATCACATTGAATGGCCTGCCGATTACCCTGACCGATACTGCTGGTCTGCGGGAAACCGGCGATATTGTGGAAAAAGAAGGTATTCGCCGTGCGATTAAAGAAATTGAACAGGCCGATCTGCTGTTGCTGGTTTATGACCTGAGCCAAGGTGATGACCCATTACAACTCGCTCAAGAATATTTTGCCGAGCATCTCGAGCCAAAACGTCTGATCCTGATTGGGAATAAAGCCGATTTGACCGGTGCCGATGCTGTCATGGGGGATTTTAAGGGCTTCCGTCACATTACCGTTTCAGCCAAGCAAGAAACTGGCGTCCAGTCGCTCATAGATGCGATTACGGCGCATGCAGGCTTCCAGCCTGAAGAAGATACCTTTATTGCCCGTACCCGTCATTTAGACGCAATGAAGCGCACTCAGATGTATTTGGCTGAAGCCCGTGAACAACTTGTTGTTTATAACGCAGGTGAACTGGTCGCAGAGTCTTTACGTCTGGCACAGAACGCACTGGGCGAGATTACCGGTGACTTTAGTGCGGATGATTTGCTGGGTAAGATCTTTGGATCGTTCTGTATTGGAAAATAATCCTTAAGTTATATAAAAAAGCCCTCAAATGTCACTGCTGTCCCACAATTTTTCACAAGAGGAAGCTCAAATGAGCTTCCTCTTGTTTTATGGGTATTTTATCGGGTGAAAATAAAGCTTTTAAAGTTCTTCTTTCAAACAAATTCACTTGAATTATTCTGA